>NZ_JAGPXZ010000064.1:0-14217 GCF_018070305.1 Micromonospora sp. M51
GCCGGTACTCGCGGTCCCCCGTCGCACCGCGATTCCCACGCCCACCGTGAAGATGCCCAGCAGCACCGCCGCACCGACCAGCGCAATGCGGGGGACGACACCCGTGGGCACCGCCAACGCCGCACACAGCGCGCCCTCCACCACCACCAGGACGATCGCGGCCGGACGGACCAGGCGCCTCGGCAGCAGTCCGACTCCGCGCAGGGAGGCGACGAACGCGGGGAACGCATCCCGTCCCCACACCTTGCTCACCGAGGACGCCAGGAATACCAGGCCGATCGCGCACCGCACGGTGATGGTCAGATAGTGCATCGGTGTTCCCCTCGCTTCGACTCGTTGACGCCCGGCCACCCCGGCCGAGGATCGACCACCCGATCCCGACGGGTTCCCCATCGGAGAATCGGCTTCGCGACCTCGGCCGGAGGCGGAAAGCCGCATGGTGACAGCGGTCAGTCGCCCTGCGGCCTCAGTTGTCAGCAGCCCTTGCAGTAGATCCACTCACCGGGCTGATCGATTTCCCCGACGGTGCAGGCGTCGCAGGGCAGCGCCCGTCCGCACCGGCTGATGCACTGCCAGCACGAAGGCCAGCTGCCACAGCCCGCCGACGCACTGATCTTGGGTACGAACATGGCCAGCAACCGGCCGCCCATGCCCTCGATGATTCCCCTCATCCGAGCCTCCCGAGATACCCGAGGAGCACCGTGCTTCCTCTGTGGAACACCCTGCCGACGCCTGGTGCAAGGCTGGTGCAAGCACCGTGGAAGAGGTGTGGAAGCACGGCCGGCGTGCGCTCGGCCTCGCTTGACACGACACGGGGCCAAGCGTTGACTCGCGGATATGGGACGGGCCTGCCGCAGCAGGTCGCAGGCATCTTTCTCGTCGCCGCAGCCCTCGTTGTGGGGGTGACCAGTCGTGTCGCGGCGAAGTCCTCAGGAACTCGTCTGCCTGTTCCGGCAGGCGCCGCAGGCATCGGTTATCTGGTGGCCCTGGCGGTAGTGGTGATCGGGTCCCTGATCGTTGCCCGGACCGTCATTCGTCCTGACGGACCGGATTGGCTCGCGTGGGTGCTCGCCGCTGTCGCTTTTGTGGTCACGCTCGGCGGGGCGTGGGTGACGAAGGCGAAGCGAGCGGCATAAGTTCGGGGTCCTACCTGAGCGACATCCGGGCGCCCTTCGGCGGGCAGGCGGACTGACCCGGCGCTATCAGCAGAACGACACCGAGACCGCACTGGCACTGATGGTCCCCGCCAGGGTGGTGCGCCGAAGGTCGGCAGATGCCCTCCCGGCCCGGGTCACGGGAGCGCCGAAGGATCGGCCATTGCCGACTCCGACGCCTCCGTGGCACCATTTATCGATGCGTGTCGAACTCTTGCGTCGCAGCAGGTCTCGTCTACTGCTGGCGATGGCAGCGGCTGCCGTGTCCACCGCATCCCTGGGCTTCGCCACGCCGGCATCCGCCGCGGCCTCTGACGGTCACTACTGCGGGTGGATCTCGCCGGACAGCCCACCAGGCAAGACTGACGCCAAGACCGTCAACTTCACCGGAACTGTCCAGTGCGACGGTCCGGTGCGTCGCGTCGACCTCACCGTGGAGTTGCTCTACCACGGGCTGGTCGGTGGCCCCGGCCAGACGGTGAACGGCCGTACCGAGGTGTGGCAGGACACCAACGTGACCCTGTTCGGTCTTGGCGTCACCAACCCGGGCACGCTCTGCGAGTCGGGCTACTACTCGGGTCGAGCGACCGCCACCGTCCAATTCCTTTCGGGAAGTCCGGAATACATCACCAGATCAGCAAACTCTCTGACGACATACCTGACGTGCCCGCCCCCGGATATTCCGATACCCCCGCCGAGCGGGGCGGTGACGGTCACCAACCCGGGCACCCAGAGCATGCTCAAGCTGGACTCCGTGGCGCTGCAGATGCAGGCCACCGGAGGGAGTGGGTCGTACGCCTGGTCGGCGACCGGCCTGCCTCCCGGGCTGGCCATCAATCCCTCGACCGGCCTGATCAGCGGCACGCTCAGCACCATCGGCACCTACAACGTCACGGTCACGGCCGACGGGGGCGGACAGGGCAGCACCACCTTCACCTGGAGTGTCCGAAAAGACTCCCCCTGCACGCGCTGCTGACCAGGACCTGCAAAACCCCCTCGGTGTCGGAATGGCGACGGACGGCCGCACCACGCGCGACCGTCCGCAGCTGCCGCGGGTCAGTGCTCGGCACCGACAAGGCTGGGCGAGTCGTCCTCTCCCGACACCTTCGCACTCACCAGTGAGGTGAGCACCGACAGCACCGCCGCGCCGGACGCGATGCCACCGGCCGCCGCCCAATCCGCCTGCCATGCGTTGAACACGACGTCAGCGCCCCAGTAGAGCAGCAGACCCTGCGCGGCGCTCTTCACCGCCCGCTCGGCGGTGGCCTTCCAGAACTTCGTGGTGAACATCGTGGTACCTCCAGGGGTAGGTTCATCGGACGGCCCATATCCCAAGAATGCCTGGTCAGAGGCTGTTACTGCTTGCCGCGCGCCCGGTGTACGGCGATAGCCTCATGCTCAAGGGCGGGTTCGCCGAGTACGCGATCGCCCCCGAGTCGGTCCTGGCCCGTAAGCCCGCCGCCCTGACGTTCGCCGAGGCGTCGGCGATCCCGCAGGCGGGCGCGATCGCACACCAGGGCACTGCGGGCGCAGGAGCCGGCAGCCGAGTCCTGATCAACGGCGCCGGCGGGGGATCCGGCGCGTTCGCGATTCAGCTGGCCAACGACTCGGCGCCCAGGTGAGCGGGGTCGACAACGCGGGACGCGCCCTCGGAAAGGTCGTCGTGAGCGTCACCTGACAGGCGTCAGGAGAGCGACGGCGGCCAGCGGTGTTCGCGCCACTCGTCCCATGTCGAGAATCCAGCCGGCGGATCGTCAAGAGGTTCACTGCCGTCGAGTTCTGCTCGCGTTGGGATCTCGATGGTGGAGGCCCACTCGGCGAGTTCGTCGTCGGACATCGGCCACGTCGTGTGTGGCGCTTCGGCTTGACGCCGATCACGTCGTCTCCGCTGCTCGGCCGGGGTGAGTTCGAAGTAGCGCATCTCCACCAGCGCGCCTCGGTCTGCTGCGGCCTGGCGGAGCGCGGTGCGCTCGTTCCGACTCCAGAGGCCGTAGTCGATCACGACGTTGTTGCCCAGTTCAAGCGCGCGCAGCCCGATCTGGATGAGCCGACCTTCGATCACGTCGCCCGCTGATGGCGGATTCTCGTGGCCGTAGAGAGCCTTCACCCATTCGTCCTTCGTGAGACGGAGCGCTGCCCGCTCGATCTCGATGCGCCGAGCGGCAGTGGTCTTCCCGGTGCAGGGGAGTCCCACAGTCAGGAACAGTGTTGGTCGCCTCATCATCACCCGCGTCCCGCCGTCAGCGGCGAATGACCAGGTTGGCCATGTCGACGACCGGTCGGTAGCCGAGCGCGGCGTAGATCTTGTTCGAGGTCGGGTTGGCCTGGTCGGTGAACAGGCAGACCCGCGTACCCTCGGCCTGGATTCGTCGGGAAACCTCGGCGACCGCGTTGCTGGCCCACCCCCGTCCGCGTTGGGTGGGCGGGGTGTACACCGGGCCCACCCGGGCCACTCCGAACGACGGCGGGTTGGCACCCGTCAGGTGCACCGGCTCTCCTGCGTCGTCGACCCAGAACCACAGCCGTCCGGCGTGGAGGCGGCGCACCATGTCCGCCCGGTCGGGCATCTCGTGGGCTCTGGTGTCGCGTGGTCGGCCAGCCTGTTCGTCGGCGTCGTCCATGAACGCGGCGAACCAGTCCGTGACCAGCTCCACATCGTCCTCGGTAGCGACCGTCAAGCCGCCCGGCACCGGTGGCGGCATCGTCAGCTCGCCGAGCTCGTGCAGTCGGGTGTGCTGGGTGATGTCGACTCGACCCCCGCCGAGCCGGGTCAGCTCGGCGGCGCACAGTTCCACGGCAGGCAGGGCCCCGTTGACAGCGAGTACCTCCTCCTCGCGCTCGTGCAACGCGTGGGCCAGCGCAACGGACGCCTCGTCGGGCATGGGCAGCAGAAACGGGGGGTGGGGGGCATACGGTGCCGTACGCATCCCGGCGCCGACCACGACGCCGGAGCTGTCGCTGACCACCAGCCACCAATTGCGGTCGGGCTGTGAGATGCCCTCGGCCCGCTGCGACAGCAGCCGGTGCGCGACGGTCGTCACGACCGTGCTGACGACCGGATCGGCGCTCAGGTAGTCATCCGCCACAGCCAGGAACTCGCCCGGATCGGTGCAGAACCGCAGGCGCAGCCCGGCCGTCGAGACAGCGCTCATCCGCCTACGCTAGCCACCGCCCCATTCTCCGCGCCTCCGAATTACCGGCTGCGGCCGGGACTGAGGAGGGTGACTCAGCTGCCGTCAACCGTGCCGTCGCTGAGCTGCGGAGGCTTGGGTAGCAGGATCGGGACCGTTGACAGGCCTTGGATCGCCATGGAGTAGTACGAGTCGAAGAGGTCGAACACCTCGTTGGCCTGGTCAAGGGTGAGGTCGTCGGCGCCGGTGCCGGCTGGCCAGTCGTGCGATGAGACGTGGTACTCGGAGTCCATGGACATCACCTGAACCGATCCGATCTGCCGGGGCGTACGGGGCTCACCTCAGTGAAAACGTACGCGGTGCCGTTCTGGTTCACAGACGGGTGCGTCGATGTATCGTGATCGCTCGATGTGGTGGGCCGAGTGTAACAGGGCTCCACCCTAGTGAAGGTGCTCTTTGGGGCCACCGAATCCGTCGGTTCTGCCCGATAGATGGATGAATTCCCACGTCCTCGCGAGGTACGCGTAACCGGTGGTGCTCGCGTTCAACAGGGCCAGCAACATCAGCGCGCTCCATGCCATCGACGTGATGCCCAGGATCTGCATATCGGCCGGGACTTTCCATTGCAGGAGGGGGAGTTCTGCCTTGTAAACCATGAACAGGCCGCTGGCGGCGATCGAACACAGCACAGTGGCCAGCAGGGAGATCCGCGCCGCGAGTGTTCCCTCAAGTAGACGTCGCGGTTGGCTGTCAAAGCCGAGCCAGGCTGCGGCGACGGCGGGAAAAACCAGAAGGAACGCCGGCACGTCGGTTCCCGGGTCGTGGTCGCGCGAGGTGACGAAGCCGATCAGCCAGATGAGGAGTGCCGCCGCTGTGGAAGCGATGAGCGCGCGGAAGACCGAACCCGGTGGCACCTCGTAGAAGCGGAACCGCACATCCGGGATGCGATCACCGTTGGGCAGTTTTTCTCTGGGCTCGGGAAAGAAGCGTGTGTAGAAGTGGGCGTAGCGTTGGCCGGCGCGTCGGCGGAAACGGTAGTAGGGCGGGGGCGTGGTCAGTTCCAGCAGCGGCCCCGACTTCTCCTGCGCGAAGCTCTGCTCAAGTCGTGACTGGCGATCGTTCCAGTGGGCGTTCAGGTATCCCACCAGTTCCTGCGCCTCCTGTACGCCGACGAACACCCCGTCCTGGCAGTCGATGATGAGGTGATAGCTCTGCGTGGTCCACGCGTTGTCCAACGATATGGAGAAGTCGACAGGTCGGGAGCCGAGCAGCAGACGTGCGCGCGCCTTCAACCAGCTCAGGATGCCCTCGGACAAGGGCGCAAGGGCGAGGGTGGGCGTCATCATCCGCTCGTACGAGACGACGAATCGACCATCCACGGGACAGGGCACGGCCGCCACGACCGCGTAGTGGGATGACAGCTTCTTGATCAGTTGCGCCGCCAGCTTCAGCGCTGCGGGGTTCGCGAGCTTCGTCCGGCCGTTCGCGTGTCCTGCCCGGTACAGCGCGTTGCTGCCCTCGCTGTCATCAGGCTCGTCGCTCGTGGTCGTGGCCCGGCGCATCACCGCCTGGAGAGCGGTCCGTTCCGCGTCGAGAGCGTCCGGGTGTCTGCCGTTGGAGATGTCCTCGCCGTAGGCGATGTCGAGGAGGGTCCGGAGCACTTTGGCGACGAGTTGCAGGTACTGCCGGTAGGAGAGCACCGGTACCGCGCTGCCGTCGGCGGCCAGGACCCGCAGGTTGTCCACCATTTCGCCCTTGCGGGGCACGAGTACGGGGAAGAGGATGACGGCCGGATGCTGGGTGGCGTCGGTGGCGTCGCTCCGCCCACCTTCGAAGCCCTCGTTGCCTGTTGTCGTGCGCTGGGCCGGAATTCCTGGCCTCGGAAGTGTCGCGGTATCAGCGGTGTTCAGCAGCCGTTGGACGTCCCGTGACGGCAACTGGGCGTCGATGGTGACCAACTGGGTCAGCGTCCGCTGGCCCGGATCGTATCGCTCGGTGAGCCGCTGACGAACGTGTGCGGGGTAGATGACGGCAGAGGCGAAAATGCGCGCCTGTGCGGGCCCGGCGTTGTCCGAGGTGTTGCTGATCTGCGCTTGGCCAGCGGTTCGCTGCAGGACGTTGACCTGGTATTCGGGTAGCCCCCATACCTTCGTGGATCGATGTGATGTCCGTTGCGGAAGAACGTAACGGCGTCGGGTGTGTATGACGAGGAGCAGACCGAGCGTCAACGCCGCCAGTGCCCGTAGCGCCCATCTCAGGTCGGCGCCCCATCTGTCCGGCGTGCCGACGATCACGAAGACAAACAACAGCGCCATGAGGATGCAGGTGACGAAAACGGAGAGGGCCGATGGCGGCGATACCACTTTTCGCTCTGCGGTGACACGGGCCGACGACGATTTACCCGCCGGCTCCTGCGCGGCCGGTGCCCAGCGACTCGTTGAAGACCCGTTCGACCTCGCGGGCCTTGCGGGAGCCCTCTGGGTCCCGGTCGCCCGGGTCGCGGAAGTGTGAGATCGCCACGTAGCTGCCGGAGGGCAGCGCGTCGATCAGCGCCGCTGCCACCGCCTTCGGGTCCTCGTCGTCACCGAGGTGGTGCAGGATCGCGAAGAGCAGCAACCCGATCGGCCGGTCGAAGTCGAGGAACCGGCGTGCGTCGGGGTGGTTGAGGATCGCCTGCGGTTCGCGGATGTCCGCCTGGATCACCGTCGCGGTGCCCTCCGCGGCGAGCAGGGCGCGCCCGTGCGTCAGGACGATGGGGTCGTTGTCCACATAGACCACCTGAGCCTTCGGGTTCTGCTCGGTGGCGACCTCGTGCACGTTGCCCTGAGTGGGCAGCCCGGAACCGATGTCGAGGAACTGGTCGATGCCCGCCTCGGTGACGAGGTAGCGGATCACTCGACGCAGGAAGGCCCTGTTCGCCTGGCCGGCGGCCGGCCCGTCCGGGGTGATCCGCAGGGCGTGCTCGGCGACCTTCCGGTCGGCCTCGAAGTTGTCCTTGCCGCCCAGGAAGAAGTCGTAGACCCGGGCCACGCTGGGAATGGTGGGGTCGATGCCGGCGGGTGCCGCCTTGTCGCGGGTCATAGGCGTCTCCATTCGATCGGGGTTGGCGCAGGCAGGGGTCTACGGATGGTGCCGGCGTTGCGGCGAGTGTAACGATCGGAACTGTTGAATTTTGCCCCACTGGTATCGCTCCCAGCCCAGCGAGGGGCTTGAATGGTGCCGACTCGGGAGGAAGGGTGCGGCGACCCTCCGGTGTGGACCGGGCCGCCGCCGACCGAGGCGTGAGATACGTTGGCGACCATCGATGTGTCACTGCATGGTCGGTGTATGACAGGCGTCTCCTGGTCCTCGCTGTTCTGCCGTCCCCGGCCGGTCCTGCTGGCCGCCGTCCTGCTGTCGACGGCGGTCCTCGGCACCGCCCTGAGCGCCGCGCCGGCGGCCGATGCCGCCACCGTCGCGCCCGCCGCCCATCCGGGAGTGGCCCCGGCAGCCGCTGCGGGCGCGGTGTCCGCCGCGACGCCGGCCGGAACCGCGCCGCCGGCGCCTGTCAGTACGCCGAGCACCACGCCCGTCCCGCCGAGCCCGCCCACGAACGTGACCGCCAGCGAGGTCCGGACCGGGGCGATCACCCTCACCTGGACGGCCGCCACGTCCGGCTGCTGCGGCATCGCCGGCTACGACATCGCGTATTCCCAGGAGTTTGGCGATATCGGCCTCAGCGCCACCGCCGGCGCGGTCACCACCACCACGATCACCGCCCACGTTGGGCCGGGCATGCAGTTCTCGATCCGCATGATGGCCCGGGACAGTCTCGGGCAACGCTCGAACTGGTCGGACGTGCTGACGGTGGTCACCCCGGTGACGGACACCGGCCCGGACACCACCCCGCCGAGCGCGCCGCAGAGCCTCACCGTCGGCGAGGTGACCGCCTCGACCGCCACGTTGTCCTGGTCACCGTCGACGGACAACGTCGGCGTGCTCGGATACAGCGTCTACCAATTCGACGGCTGGTTCACCTCCAGGCTGATCGCCACCGTGCCGGGTACGACGTACACGGCGTCGCTACCCACGTCGACGCCGACGCCGCTGCGCAACCTGTACTACGTGCGGGCCCGGGACGCGGTGGGCAACGTCTCGATCGCGTCCAACACGGTCGAGCTGCCCACGACGCCCACGACGCCGCCACCCGCCACCTGCCGGGTGACCTACCGCAACCAGTCCGAGTGGCCGGGCGGTTTCGTGGCCACCGCGACGGTCCACAACCTTGGCGCAGCACCGGTCGACGGCTGGACCGTGACCTTCAGCTACCCGGGGGACCAGCAGGTCACCTCGGGGTGGAACGCCACGATCGGCCAGACCGGCACCACCGTGACCGCCCGTAACGTCGACTGGAACCGGGTCCTCGCGCCGGACGGCTCGGCGACCTTCGGCATTCAGGGCCGGTGGGGGGTCAGCGACGCTCCGCCGACCGGTTTCTCGCTGAACGGCGCTCCCTGCACCGTGGGCTGAGGGAGTCTCGTGAACACCCGTCCGGTCACTCCCCACCGTCGCACCAGGGCCCTGGCCGCCGCTGTCACCGCCGGCGTCCTCGTCGCCGCCACGCTCGTCGGCGCGCCCGCACCCGCCTGGGCCGCGAACACGCTCACCATGAGGGGCGCCGACGTCTCCTCGCTTCAGCGCAGCCTGGATCTGGGGGCCACGTACTACGACGCCGGCGGGGTCGCCCGCGACCCGCTGGACATTCTGAGGTCCGTCGGCGTCAACTACGTCCGGCTGCGCGTCTGGAACAACCCGATCAGCGGCTACAACAACAAGAGCAGGGTGTTGACCCAGGCGAGAGCGGCCAGGGCGAAGGGCCTCAAGGTGCTCATCGACTTTCACTACTCGGACACCTGGGCCGACCCTGGTAAGCAGTACAAACCCGCCGCCTGGGCCACCCACAACCTGAGCCAGCTGCGTACCGACGTCTACGCCTTCACCTACGACGTCTGCGCCAGCCTCAGCGGGCAGGGCACCCCACCGGACAGCGTCCAGATCGGCAACGAGATCAACGTCGGGATGCTGTGGAACGAGGGCAAGGTCGTCAACAACGACTTCGCGCCGCTCGCCAGCCTGCTGAAACAGGGCTATTACGCCACGAAGGCGTGCGGCGGCGGCATCCCGGTGATGATCCATACCGCCAACGCCGACAGCAACGCCAACGCCAGATGGTTCTACGACGGCATCCGCGCCCAGGGTGTGCAGTGGGACATCACCGCCCAGTCGTACTACTGCATGTGGCACGGCAGCCTGGCGAACCTCTACAACAACATCGTCGACCTGCGTGGTCGCTACGGCAAGCCGGTGGTGATCGTGGAGACCGCGTACCCCTTCACCCGCAACAACGCGGACAGCGAGCCGAACGCCATCGGCGACGCGACCTGCGACGGCATCAGCGCGACCTGGTCCGGGCAAGCCCAGGAGTTCGACTGGGTGCAGAACACGGCGCGCAACGCGGGGGCCATCGGTGTCTTCTACTGGGAGCCGACCTGGTACGCCGTCCGCGGCAACGGCTGGGACCCGGCCAACATCAACGGCACCGGAAACCAGTGGGACAACATGGCCATCTTCAACTGGTCCGGCCAGGTGAACCCGGGCGTGCGCTGGACACCGTGACCCGGCCGGGTCGGACGTCCGGCGGCGGCTCCCGGCGTGTGCCACTGCCCCTCGGAGCGGCGGCCACGATCCGTCGCCGAACGTCCGCGATCAGGCGTCGGGGGAGGGTCAGCAGGTGCGGAACCGTCAGCGGTTGAGGTAGGCGGCCAGGCCGCCGAGTTCCTCACTGGCGATGAAGACCGACCGCACGTTGAGGATGGCCTCCTCGACGTGGGTGGGGCAGCCCCACGCCGCGTCGCCCCACGAATCGGCAATCTTGATCTCGGCCGGCGCGGTGCACCCGGCGGCGCCGCCGAGTTGGCAGTGCTCAGGGTGCGGCGCGGCGGCCTGCGCCGCCGCGGCGGCTCGCATCTGGGTGGCGAGTTCCGCGGCGGCGGCGGCACGCTGCTCAGCCTCGGCGCGGAGCTCCCGCTCCACGAGCACCACCCTGGCCAGCTCGTCATTGGCCGACCTGGCGTGTGCCTCGGCGGCGAGCTTCGCCTGCTCGATGTGGTGGCGTTCGATGGCCAGGGCTGCGGTGCCGGCGAAGAGCCGGGCAAGGGCGAGGTCGGTGTCCTGCGGGACGCGCGGGGTGCGGTGGTACATCGCGAAGGTGCCCAGCAGGCCGCCGTCGCGGGCCAGGATCGGCGTCGACCAGCAGGCCGCCAGTCCGGCCTGGTCGGCCAGGTCCCGGAAGTCGTCCCAGAACGGGTCGGTGGCGATGTCGGTGACGATGACCGGCGCCCGCCGGTGGGCGGCGGTGCCGCAGGAGCCGACACCTTCGCCGGTCGCGATGCCGTCGATGGCCTTGTTGTAGAAGTCGGGCAGGCTCGGCGCGGCACCGTGGCGCAGGTGTCGGGCGTCGGCGTCGGCGAGCAGGACGGAGACGAGCACCCCCGGTGCGAGGTTCTCGATGCAGCGGGCCATCCCGTCGAGCACCTCGGTCAGCGGTGCCTGGCGGGCGATCTGCTCCAGCAGGGCCCGGTGTTCGGCCATCAGCCGTTGGGCATGTCTGACCTGTGTGGTCTCCACACCGAGCACCCGAATCCCGGTGACGTTGCCGTCGGCGTCCCGGCGCGGCTCGTAGGTGAAGTCGAAGAACGCCTCCCGCACCTGCGGGCCGCTGCCCAGCATCACCTGGATGTCCCGACCGGTGTAGGGCTCACCCGAACGGAAGACCTGGTCCAGTAGCGCGATGAAGCCCTGATCGGCCAACTCGGGCATCAGTTCGGCGAGCGGGAGCCCGACGCGGGCGCGTTCTTCACCGATGGTGGCGAAGAACGCCGGGTTGGCCGTCTCCAGCAGGTGCTCGGGCCCCGTGAGCGACGCGAAGACGGCGATGGACTCCCCGAACAAACCCCGCAGGTCCTCCTCCGCTGCCTGCTCGGCAGCAGCCGGAGCCGCAGCGGCAGGAGACCGTTGGCCTGGCACTGCGGTCATCGTGTGGTCTCGCCTCTCGTCTGCGGCTGTCGCCGGTCCAGCGTACTCACGGGTCCGGCACTGAGGTCCTACCCACCAACCAGGCGTCGCAACCCGTCGCCCGAGCAGCCACGACACCCGGCACGCGGGGTTCGTCAGCCCGTCTGGTGCGAGGGCCCCGCCGTGGTGGGCCGGGGTTGCTGTTGCCACGGATCACCGCGGGCGCCGGCGGCGAGGTGTCGCTCGTAGCTGTCCACCTTGCCGTCGACGAGGTCGAGGCAGTCGCGCAGTCGCGTGAGCTGCTCGGTGATGTGGCGCCGGTGTTCACGGAGCAGTTCGAGCCGTTCGGCCTCGTTGCCGCTGCCCTCGCGAACGAGCTGGGCCAGGCGGCCGATGGTCGTGAGCGGCATCCCGGAGGCCCGGAACTTGACGCAGTTCGCCAGCCACTCGACGTCCCAGGCGCTGTAGACGCGCCTGCCGGACCTGTCACGCTGCACCTCGCTGGCCAACAGACCCGCACGCTCGTAGAGGCGCAGGGTGTGCACACTCAACCCGGTGCGCTGTGCCACCTGCCCGATGCTCAGCCCGCCATCCGCCATGGCACCGACCGTAGCCCGTTGACCTAGACCCCGGTCTAGCACCTAGCGTCCGCCTCATGACCCACACCACATTCGGCCCGCACAGTACGACCGACGACGTCCTCGCCGGAATCGACCTCACCGGCACTACCGCAGTCGTCACGGGCGGCTACTCCGGCCTCGGTCTCGCCACCACCCGCGCCCTCACCCGGGCCGGGGCCCGGGTCATCGTCCCCGCTCTTCGGCCGGAGGCGGCGCGCCAGGCACTCGCCGACACCGCCGGGGTCGAGGTCGACCGCCTCGATCTGGCCGATCTCACCTCCGTCCGCGCGTTCGCCGAACGGTTCCTCCGCAACCATCCCGCCCTCGACATCCTGGTCGCGAGCGCCGGCATCATGGCCTGTCCGGAGACACGCGTCGGCCCCGGCTGGGAAGCGCACTTCGCGGTCAACCACCTCGGCCACTATGCGCTGACGAACCTGCTGTGGCCCGCCCTCACCGCCGCCGACACGGCTCGGGTCGTCTCGGTCGCCTCCGGGCGGGACCCGGCGTGGCGTATCCGGTGGGACGACGTGCAGTTCGAGCGCCGCTACGACAAGTGGGAGGCGTACACCCAGTCGAAGCTCGCGAACATCCTGTTCGCCCGCCACCTCGACCTGCTCGGCAGGGCACACCGCGTCCGCGCCTTCTCCGTCAACCCCGGCTGGATCCGCACGCCCCTGCAACGGCACCTCGCGGCCGAGGAGATGGTCGCAGCCGGCTGGATCGACGCGGACGGGAACTCCGCGCCGGGCCTGTTCAAGACCGTCGAGCAGGGCGCTGCCACCCAGGTCTGGGCCGCCACGTCACCCCAGCTCGACGGGAACGGCGGCGACTACTGCGTGGACTGCCACCGCACCGACAGCGACCCGACGGACAGTGGCGAGGCAGCTCGACTCTGGGCGTTGTCAGCCGAGCTGACCGGCCTCGATCTCATCGCCTGAGCCGGAGTCGTGCGGCGAGGGCGGGCTCCTTCCCGGAAGGCTTGTCGAATCAGGCTTGTCCTGCAATTCAGTTCATGGAAATCCGCGTCTTGATCTATGTCTGCACCATCCACAATTGAGCGAAGTTGCTGGACATGGGACCGAATTGCGTCTCAAGGCCGATGCCGGGCGCCACATGAATTCACTTCAATTGCTGGATGTCTCAACGTCGGAGAGCCTCATGAACAAACAAGGTGCTTTCTTCAGCTAATCGGTTGGTGCGACGAGACAGCAGGGGGACGCCATCGGCAGTATCGCCATGGCACCTTGAACGCGCTGCTCCCATCCGGGCGCAACACCAGCACCTCGGGGAGACCTAAACCCCACAGACCAACCCCTACGAGCCTGCCCAACACCAGCCATCCTCGGGCGCTCAGCAGCCGGCACCGCCAACCGCTCAATTTGCTCAGGTACCCGCCGGCCAGTATCCGCCGCCGCCCGGGCAGAGTCCGGCGCCCGTGGCGCCGCCGTCCACGCGCAAGCGGTCGTGGCTGATCCCCACCCTCATCGGTGCGGCTGTCGTCGTGGTGCTCTGCTGCGGTGGTGGGCTCGTGATCGGCCTGACCGGCGATGACAAGAAGCCCGACGCGTCGGCCAGCACCGACATCCCCGCAGCTGGCAGCAGTGCCTCCGCACCGGCTGCGGCAGCGCCGAGCACGGTGCAGTCGGCACCCGCGTCGGCGAAGCCCGACCCGGTGACGACAACCGCCGCTCCCGACAAGCCCAAGACCTTCGGCACCGGTGACAAAGTGCGTGGCGGTGACTTCGAGTTCACCGTCAACAGCGTGAAGTGCGGGATTTCCCAGGTTGGCAGCGAGTTCCTGAACAAAAAGGCGCAGGGCACCTTCTGCCGGGCCAGCGTGACCGTCAAGAACGTCACCAAGAGCGCCCACACCTTCCACGCTGATGGCACCATCACCGCCCAGGACGGCTCCGGCCGGAAGTACGAGGTCGACGGCGAGGCAGCCATCTACGGCAACACCGACGGGCAGGGCTTCCTCGACAAAATCAACCCGGGCAACTCGGTGAAGGCAAACGTCTACTTCGACGTACCGAAGGGCACGAAGCTGAAGAGCATCACGTTCGATGCCGGCTTGTTCACTCTCGCCGAGGACGCTGTCGTCACTCTGTGACGGAGACGAACCAGCAAGGCGCCGGGCTCACGGATGTGGGCGTGCCTCGTCGTCATTAGACCAATCGATGGCGGCGAGGACGCTGATGCTCTCCAAGGCTGCGGATCGCCCGTCGTGGCGCCCAAGGCGGGCCGACGGGCGCTAGC
>NZ_JAGPXZ010000640.1:0-3616 GCF_018070305.1 Micromonospora sp. M51
CAGGGCCTCCTTCGCCTGCCGCAGGCGCTGCTGCGCGCTCGGCGAGTCGACAACGGCCAGCACCTGACCGCGTTTGACCCGCTGTCCAGGCTGGACGCGCAGGCTGGACAGGGTGCCGTCGGCGGGAGCGGTGAGGGTGGCGGCGGCACGGGCCGTCACGGTGGCCGGGGCGTCGATCACCTCGGTGACCGGGTTACGTTCGGCCGACGCCAACGCGAGGTCGGGGCCTTCGTCGCCGCAGGACGCGGCGGTGGTGGCGGTGAGAACGACGACGGCGGTCAGGGCGACGAGCAGGCGGGGCCGCGTGGTGCCGGCGGGCCGTGACGACTGAGGGCGGCGCACCCCATCGATGGTACGGCGTGCCCTCGCACCACCTCTGAGCTGCGTCAGCCGGCGGTGGCGCGGACGTAGGCGACGCACTCGTCGTGCAGTGTCGACCACTGCTCGCCGAACGCTTTCTCGGACGCCACGTCGAGGGTTCTGCCGTCGTGCACCACGGTCTTGAAGAAGGTGAGCAGCCGCAGCGGCCCGTACCTGTCGACGAGGTGCCGGACGGCCAGGTAGCCGATGCCGTAGCTGCCGGCGACCCGTTCGGCCGGGGCATCGTCAGCGGGGTTGACGCCCTCCAACTTGCCGTCCCAGCCGCCCCGGACCATCTTGCGGACGTCGGCGACTCCTTCGTACCTGTCGACCGCCTGGCCGCCGGCACCGGCGAACTCGGCCAGCCCCTCCACCAACCACCAGGTGAGCTTGCCGGGGTAGCCACGCTCCGGCAACGACGCCGCGTGAGTCAGCTCGTGCCGCAGGAGATCGTCGGTGCCGCTGTTGGTGAGCCCTTCGGCGTTGAGCACCACCTCGTGGTGGCCGCCGCCCACTGTCACCGCGTAACCGCCGGTCCATTCTGGGCGTTCCCCGCCGTACCAGCGCTGCCACTCGGTGCGCCCGGCGTAGAAGATCCGGTAGCGGTCCGGCGGTGACCCGGTCACCGCGTACCCGTCGGCGACCTTGGCCGCCGCCTCGGCCTGGGCGAGCAGGCAGGGTAGTTTGCCGCGCAGCGCCGGGGTGGTGGCGACGATGGTCCGCGCGCCGACGGCGACCGCCAGGTCGCTGATCTCCCACGGTCGGGTGCCGGTCTCCACCGACTTGGATTCCTCCATGGCGACCATCAGGGGCTGGTCACCGTTCTCCCGCCACCGGGTGCCGATCAGCACCGGGCTGGGCCGACAGTTCGGCGTGACGAAGCAGTACTGGAAGCGCACCAGCAGCCGCCACTCGCCGGGCTTGCCGATGATCGGCACGGGCAGACCACTCGGCTCGGCCCGCCACCCGGTCACCTTCAGCTCGCGGAGTGCGGCGAAGCGTCGGCGCAGGTCGTTGTGGGCAACGGGGTCGGCGACGGCGAGGAAACCGGCGCGGTCGCCACCGAGGAGCGCCGCGGACTGACGGTGCAGCTGGGCGGTGATCCGGTCGGACAACCCGCGGGCCACGGCGGTGGCCGGATCGTCGGCAGCCGAGGCACCGACCCGGCTGACGGTGGGGCGCGCGCCTGTCTCCCGGATCACTCCGACGACGAGCGCCGCCGGCAGGCCGCAGCCCAGCAGCAGGAACACCACCACGAGCACCGTCCACAGCGGCCAGAGCCGCCGTGGTGCTGGCCGCTGCACCTCGTCAGTCACCCGCCGAAGGGTACGACCAATACCTGGACGCGGCGAGGCCGCCCCGGCCGCCGGCTCACGCGCCGGTGCCCGGCCAGGAGCGGAAGGAGATGTCCATGCTCGCGATCAACTGCTGGTACGAGCGGTCGACGTCGCGGGGCAGACCGAACCCACCGGCGGCCTCCAGGGTCACGAAGCCGTGCAGGGCGCTGCGCAGCGCGCGGGTGGCGTCCACCGCGTCGTCACCGGTGAGCCCGTAGCCCCGAAGGACCGCGACGACGGCACCGACGGCGCGTTCGCCGGCCTCGACGTGCTCCGGGTCGGCCGGGTCGGGCACCCGTTGGGTGGCCGGGTAGCGACCGGGGTGTCGGTGGGCGTAGCCACGGTAGGCGTTCGCCATGGCCCGGAGCGCGTCGCCACCGGAGCGGCCGACGGCGGCGGTGGTCATCTCGGTGGCCAGCTCGGCGGTGGCCAGTGCGGCAAGCTTCTGGGCCAGCGCGTCCGCCCCCCGCACGTGCTTGTAGAGGCTGGGCAGCGCGACACCGAGCCGGTTGGCGAGCGCGGCGAGGGTGAGCTGTGAGAAGCCGACCTCGTCGGCCAGCCGGGCGGCCTCCCGCACCACTGTCTGCTGGTTGAGGCCGACCCTAGGCACCGGCGCACACCGCCAGGAAACCGAGCAGCTCCTCGGCGGTGCGCTGCGGCTGGTCGGCGTGCGGGTAGTGGCCGGACTCCCCGATCATCCGGGCTTCGGCGGTGCCGAACAGCCGCCGGGCGGCTCGTGCCTCGGCTCCCGGGTCGGGGAAGTCCGGGTCCTTGGACCCCATCAGCACCAGCACCGGTTGCCGCACCTGCGGGGCGCGGCTGGTCCAGTGTGGCTCGGCCGGTGCGATCACGCCGCGGGTCGCGGCCATCCGGCCGGGCTCGCGGAGGTTGGCCACCATCGAACGACGGTAGGCCGCGTCGTCGGCGGGTCGGCGCACCGGGAACAGGGTGTTGTGGAACATCCCGAACAGTCGGGGGCTGTGCAGCACGGACCACATCGCCATTCGCAGCAACGGGTTGAGCTTCGGTTGGCCAACGAACGCGCCGATCTGCACGATGCCGGTGACCAGCTCGGGCGCATCGGTGGCGGCGAAGACCACCGCCGCCGCGGCGGACGAGCTGCCGACCAGCACGGCCGGGCCGGCGTCGAGGTCGCGGACCACGGCGAGCAGGTCCGCGCCGACCTCCGCCGGGGCGTACGTGGGCCAGCCGGCACTGGACTGCCCGTGGCCCCGGACGTCGACCGAGGCGACCCGGTGACCGGCGGCCACCAGCAGGGGCACGAGGTGCCGGAAGCTCGCCCTGTTCTCTCCCATGCCGTGCGCGAGGACGACAAGCGGCCCCTCGCCCTGCACCTCGTACGCGATGTGTCCACCGTCCCGCCACACCTGGCTAGCTGTCATAGCCTTAAAGCTAAGTCACTTAGCCGAGTTTGGCAAGCCGGATAGCCGAACGGGCCGGCGGTGACCCGAGCGGTCGCCGCCGGCCCGTCGGCCGAATCGGAGAAGTTACTTCTTGGAGATCAGGGCGCGGCCGAAGAAGACCAGGTTGGCGGGGCGCTCGGCGAGCCGACGCATCAGGTAGCCGTACCACTCGTCGCCGTACGGGACGTAGGTGCGCACCGTGTAGCCCTCGCCGGCCAGCCGGGCCTGCTCCTCGGGGCGGATGCCGTAGAGCATCTGGAACTCGAAGCGCTCCGGCCCTCTGTCGAACCACCGGGCCCGGTCCTCACCGATGGCGATCATCCGCGGGTCGTGGGTGGCCAGCATCGGGTACCCGTCGCCGGACATCAGGATGTTCATGCAGCGCACGTACGACTTGTCCACCTCGCGGGCCGACTGGTACGCCACCGACTCCGGCTCCTTGTAGGCGCCCTTGCACAGCCGCACCCGCGACCCGGCCGAGGAGAGCTCCCGGCT
>NZ_JAGPXZ010000641.1:0-3615 GCF_018070305.1 Micromonospora sp. M51
CGCCGAGCGTCACGTCGGGGTGCTGCTCTGTGGGCACAGCCACGGGTCCGCGCTGCTCGCGCTCGCGGTGCTGCGGCTGCCCCCGCAGGTAGGTCAACGGGTCGCCCTGCTCACCTACGGGTCACCGCTGGACCGCCTGTACGCCCGGCTCTTTCCGGCCTACTTCAACGAGGAGATGCTTCGTGAGGTGGGGGAGCGGGTCGGCTGGCGGTGGCTCAACCTCTGGCGGGACACCGACCCGGTCGGCGGGTGGGTCTTCGCCGCACACCGGCCCGGCGATCCGCCTGCGGACCCGGCCGATCCGGCGAGTCACGTCGACCGGCGGTTGCGGGACCCGACGGACCTGCTGCCGGCACCGGGGGAGCGGTCTGCGCCAGTGCTACGGGGGCATCATCCGGGGGAAACCGACCCCGACTTCCGGGCCGCGGTGAACGACCTCATCGCACGCCTGCGAGCCGCGGGCTGAGCTGCGCCGGACGCCGACGGCGCTGAGCTGCGCCGGGCGCGAGGGCGGCGCTGGGCCGCGTCGGCGTCAACGGTCCATCTCGGGGATCCGGTCGGACTCCGCCACCGTCGCGCGGACCTTCCGCAGCGTGGCGTCCGGGGCACGAATGGCGGCACGCCAGCGGTCCAGCGTCCGGGTGAGCACCCGGACCACGAACTGCAACTGGTTGACCTGCTCGCGGAGCGTGCCCAGCTCGGACCGGGCGCTGAGCGCCTCGCCCTCCAACTGGGTGATCCGGGTCTGCAACGGCTGCACGAGGGTGATGGCGGCCTCGGTGAGGGTGTCGGCGGCATCGGCCTTGAACTTGCCCCGCTGCACCACAACGGCGGCGATCGCGGCCAGGCCGGTGCCGCCGCCGAGGATGCCGAGCACGCTGAGCGCCACCTGCACCCAGTGCGGTGCCGCCGGTGGGGGTGAGCTGTTCACGTGACACCTGTCCGCAACTGTTCGTAGGTGACGAGTTCGCAGGCGCGGGCCAGGCGACGCAGGTCGATGGCGATCTGTGCGGCCCGCCAGAGCGATCCCACAGTCACCGCCATCACGAACGAGATCGCGACGAGGGAGTTCCGGCCGGACATCACCAGTACGGCTACCGCGTACATGCCGGTGATCGTGCCGAGCACCAGCACCGACGCGAGTTCGAGGCCGAGCCCGGTGGAGAGCCGGCCGGGCCACACGATGCCCAGTAGCCCACCCACGCCCACCGCGATCAGCCCCAGTTCCCAGGCGACCTGGATCGGTGCCGGCATGGACGTCTGAACTGATGTCGGACGGACGTTGAGGGTCAGCATCAGCACGCCGCACAGCGGCGCCGCGGCCAGGACAGCGATCTCGTACGGCTGGTGGCGGGATCGGATACGGAGGTTTCCCACGGCAACTCCTTGGTCCAGGACCGACGTCCGGCAGTGGCCGGCGGACCAGTGCCGTTGGGTGGGTCGCGCTGTCGAGCGGCGATCCGTGCGGCGAGGCCCCCAGTGGTGCGTTGCCTGCTGACGGTCGTTGGGCGAGAAGTACGGAGCGACCAGACGTCGTTGGCTGCCGTTATCTGCCTGTGTAGCACCGATGACCGGTTGTCGTCCACCTGGCGTAACGTCGTATTACCGCAGGTCAGGGCGCATTTCAGAGGCCTCTGGACGGCATGTGCGCGGCAGGCGGCGACCCGGTCGTTCCACCACCTCGCCGACGGTCGGTGTCGGATATCTTACCGAGGGTGACAGTGGGGTGACTGGGTCGCCGATCGGTCAACGCGCAAGCAGGGCGCGCACCGCCCGGAGCACCTCGGCCGGGGCCTCCTCCGCCATGAAGTGTCCGCAGCTGACCGTCTGGTGCTCCAGGTCCGGCGCCCAGGCCCGCCACACCGCCGCCGCGTCGTAGCCCAGCGCCGCGCCCCAGTCCTGCTGGAGCACCGTCACCGGCATCCGCAGCTGGTTGCCGGCCGCCCGGTCAGCGGAGTCGTGCGCCACGTCGATCCCGGCCGACGCCCGGTAGTCGGCGACGATCGAGGGGACCGCCTCGCGGGACGCCCGCAGGTACGCGGCCCGCACGTGCGCCGGAAGGGCCTCCGGGTCACGGGTCCAGATGTCCAGGAAGTGACCGAAGAAGGCGTCCGGGCTGCCGGCGATCAGCTTCTCGGGCAGGCCGGGCGGCTGCGCCATCAGGTACAGGTGGAACGCGACACCGGCGCTGGTGCCGTGCAGCACGTCCCACATGTCCAGGGTGGGTAGCACGTCGAGCAGGGCCAGCTGGCTGACAGCCGCCGGGTGGTCGAGGCCGGCCCGGAACGCGACCAGGGCACCCCGGTCGTGCCCGGCCAACGCGAACCGGTCGTGACCGAGCGCGCCGGCCAGCGCCACGATGTCGGCGGCCATGGTGCGCTTGGCGTACCCGGTGCCGTCGGTGTCGAGCGGCTTGTCGCTGTCGCCGTAGCCGCGCAGGTCGGGGCAGATGACAGTGTGGTCGGCGGCCAGGTCGGCCGCGACGTGCCGCCACATGAGGTGGGTCTGCGGAAAGCCGTGCAACAGCACGACCGCCGGCCCGGAGCCGCCCACGGCGGCGTTGAGCGTCACCCCGTCGGCGACGGTGACGCGGCGGTAGTCGAATCCGTTGATCCTGGGGTCCACGGGAAATCTTCCTGGTGAGCAGTGCCGGCGGGGGCGGTGGCCCGTCGCCGTCGTACCTCGTCGAGCCTGCCCGCCGGTGATCAGCAGCCGGTCAGCGTCCGATCAGTGCCGGCCGGGCCGCCCGCCTACTGTGGTGCCATGACCAGGCAGCTGACGGCGCCCGTCGCGGTGACCTTCGGCGTACTCGGGCCGGTGATCGCCGCGACCGAGCACGGCCCGGTCCCGTTGCGGGGCCACCGGCAGCGCCTGGTGCTGGGCCGGCTGTTGATCGCCCACGGCCGGGTGGTGCCGGTGGAGCGCCTCGTCGACGACCTGTGGGAGGTCGCACCGGACGGCGCGGTGGGCGCCATCCGGACGTTCGTCGCCGACCTGCGCCGGGCCCTGGAGCCCGATCGACCACCCCGGCAGCCGCCCCGGATCCTGGTCACCGAACCACCCGGGTACGTGCTGAAGGTCGCCCCGGACGCGGTGGACGCCGGACGATTCGAGGCCGCCGTCGGCGAGGCGGCGGACCTGCTGGCGGCCGGCCGTCCCACACCGGCCGTGGCCGCGCTGGATGCGGCGCTCGACCTCTGGCGCGGGCCCGCGTACGCCGACTGCGCCAACGAGTCCTGGGCGGTCGCGGAGATCAACCGGCTGAACGAGCTGCGGATGCTCGCCGTCGAGCGGCGGGCGGAGGCGCTGCTGGCGGTGGGCCGACCGGACGAGGCCGCCGCCGACCTACCGGCACACCTGGCCAGCTATCCGCTGCGCGAGGACGCCTGGCGGCTGCTCGCCGTGGCCCGCTACCGCGCCGGCCGGCAGGGCGACGCGCTGGCCGCGCTGCGGGAGGCCCGCCACGTCCTGGTGACCGAGCTGGGCGTGGACCCGGGGCCCGAGCTGCGACAACTGGAAGCCGACATCCTGGCCCAGGCCCCGCACCTCACCCCACCGGTCGACCGGCCGGTCGCCCCCGGCCTCGGCGCGCCGGCTCGCCCCGGCGCGGGCGGG
>NZ_JAGPXZ010000642.1:0-3603 GCF_018070305.1 Micromonospora sp. M51
GTGGGCACCCGGATGGTCGCGGTCGGAGGCTCGGCCGGCAGCGCGTGGTCGCGGAGCGCGGTGGCGACCTGCCGGGCGGTCGGCCGTTCGGCTGGGTTCCGGGCGAGACTGCGCAGACAGATCTGGGCCACTGTCGGGGGCAGGTCCGGCAGGTCGGCCAGCGTCGGCGCAGGACCGCTGGCCAGGGCGGAACTGAGCTGCTCCCAGGTGTCCGCCGGGTACGGAACCCGGCCCGTGAGCGCCTCGTGCAGCAGTACGCCCAGCGAGTAGACGTCGGTGGCCGGCTGGGCCGGCGCGCCGTCGAGGCGTTCCGGGGCGACGTACGCGGGGGTGCCGAAGGTCTCGCCGTCCTCATCCTCGTCGGGTGCGCCGATCCGGGTGGCGATGCCGAAGTCGAGCACCTTGGCGCCCGTCCCGGTCATCATCACGTTGGCCGGGGTGATGTCCCGGTGCACGATGCCGAGGCGGTGCGCGGCGGCCAGCGCGTCCGCGACCTGCGCGCCCACCTGGACCGCCTCGGTCCACGGCAACGGCCCCTCGGTGAGCCGGAGCTTCAACTCCTCGCCGCTGAGCAGCTCCATCACCACGAACGAGGTGATCGAGCCGTCCGGGTCGACAGTCTCGCCGTAGTCGTGCACGGAGGTCAGGTGCGGGTGCACCAACTGGGCGGCGGCCCGCGCCTCGTCGCGCACCATGCCCCGGAACCGCGCGTCGGCGGCGAGTGACGGGGCGAGCACCTTGAGCGCCACCACCCGGTCCAGCACCTCGTCCCGGGCACGCCAGATGACCGACATGCCGCCGGCGCCGATCTGGTCCAGAAGTCGGTATCTGCGAGCCAGCAATCGGCCCGGATGCAGTGCTGCCTTCACAGATCGCACCTGCCTCAGGGGTGGGAGCGGTATCAGGTTGCGCGAATGTGTCCGGCCTGTCAACGCCGTCGCCGCCGGCCGTCGGCGGACGGTCCCTGCCGTGCGGTGACCGTCGGCTGACCACGCCCCACCGGGCCGGCGGCGGGCCCGTGCCAGGATGGGAGACATGGCGGGGGGACCGGTGGCGTTCGTGCTCGGCGGCGGGGGAGTGCTCGGCGCGGTCGAGGTCGGCATGTTGCGCGCGCTGTTCCGCGCCGGCATCCAACCCGACATGGTGCTCGGCACCTCGATCGGCGCGGTGAACGGTGCGCTGGTCGCCGCCGACCCGTCGGAGGCGGTGACCGACCGGCTGGTCCGGCTGTGGGCCTCGCCGGAGGCGAGCGAGGTGTACGGCGACTCGGTCGCCCGGCAACTGCGCCGCTTCGCCGCCCGGACCCACCTGCACTCACCCCGGCCGCTGCGCCGCCTGCTCGAAACCGAGCTGGGGGTGGACACCACCTTCGCCGACCTGCGGGTGCCGTTCCGCTGCTGCGCCGCCCACATCGAGCGGGCCGCCGAGCACTGGTTCGACAGCGGTCCGGTGGTCCCGGCGGTGATGGCGTCGGCGTCGGTGCCGGGGCTGCTTCCGCCGATGCAGATCGACGGCGCGCACTACGTGGACGGCGGGATCGTCAACTCCATCCCGATCGGCGAGGCGGTGGCCGTCGGCGCCCGCCGGATCTACGTCCTCCAGGTGGGCCGGATCGAACGGGAGCTGACCCCGCCCCGCCGGCCGTGGGAGATCGCGCAGGTCGCGTTCGAGATCTCCCGCCGGCACCGGTTCTTCCGGGAGATGGCGGCGCTGCCCGAGGGGGTGGAGGTGCACGTCCTGCCGACCGGCGGGCTGAACCCACGCGACGACACGCCGTGGGCGTACCGGGACATGGCGGCGGTGGGACGGCGGATCAGCCGCGCGTACACCGCCTCCCGGCGCTACCTCGCCACCCACGCGGAGCGGTGATGCCGCTGCCTCCCCGGTGGCTGCGTCGGCTGTTGCTGGCCCCCGCCGTCGTGCTGCTCGCCTTTTTCGTGGTCACCACGCTGCCGGTCTGGGCGCTGCTCGCCGCGGCCGCGTCCCCGCTGGTCCCGGGCCGGTTGCGCCCGCTGCGGCTGCTCTGGATCGGCTGCTTCTACCTGGTCTGGGACGCTGCGGCGCTCCTCGCGCTCTTCGTGCTCTGGGCCGTCTCCGGCTTCGGCTGGCGCACCAGGTCGCCGGCCTTCCAGCGCGCCCACTACGTGCTGGCCGGCTGGTTCCTGCGGGTGCTGTTCTGGCAGGCACGTTGGACACTGCGGTTGAGCATCGACGTGGTGGGCACGGACCCGGACACCGCGCTGCCCGGCCGACCCGAGCTGGTGCTCTGTCGGCACGCCGGGCCGGGTGACTCGTTCATCCTGATCCACGGGCTGGTCAACTGGTTCCACCGGGAGCCACGCATCGTCCTCAAGGACAGCCTCCAGTGGGATCCGGCGGTCGACGTGCTGCTCAACCGGCTGCCCAACCGGTTCATCGCGCCGACCCCGGAGCGCGGCGAGGATACGGTCCGTCAGGTCGGGCACCTGGCCAGCGGCCTGGACGACAACGACGCGTTCGTGATCTTCCCCGAGGGCGGCAACTTCACCCCCAAGCGGCGGTTGCGCGCCATCGCCCGACTGCGCTCACTCGGCCTGGAACGGATGGCGCTGCGCGCCGAGCGGATGCGCCACGTGCTCGCCCCGCAGCCCGGCGGGATGCTCGCCGCGCTGGACGCCGCACCGGACGCCGGGGTCATCTTCGTCGCCCACACCGGACTGGACCGGATGCTCACCGTCGCCGACGTGTGGCGGGAACTGCCGATGGACAAGCGGATCGTGATGCGGTTCTGGTCGGTGCCGCCGGAGGAGGTTCCGACCGGGCGGCAGCAGCGCATCGACTGGCTCTTCGACTGGTGGGCGCAGATCGACTCCTGGATCGCCGCAAACCGGTGAGCGCGAGGAGTGCAGCGAAGCGGAGCCCCGCAGTCGCGAGGTAAAGCGGGCTCCGGTGAGCGCGAGGAGTGCAGCGAAGCGGAGCCCCGCAGTCGCGAGGTAAAGCCGGCTCCGGTGAGCGCGGCGATGCGCAGCGTAGCGGTCGTGAGCGATTGACGGGCTCAGCGGCGTATGGCCGCGTAGGGTGCGGGCGTGGACGAGATCTGCGTGGTGACAACTGTGGTTGACGCGCGTTCGGTCGCCGACGTGCTGGCGGCCGCCGCCGTCGCCGGCAGGCTCGCCGCCTGCGCCCAGGTGGGTGGTCAGGTGGACAGCACCTACTGGTGGCGGTCCGGAATGGAGACGAGCACCGAATGGTCGGTGCAGTTCAAGACCGCACCGGACCGGCTCGCCGCGTTGCTGGACCAGATCCGGGTCAGTCACCCGTACGAGGTGCCGGAGATCCTGGTGTCCAGGGTGGAGAGCGGCAACCCCGACTACGCCACCTGGGTGTACGAGCACACCCGTTCCTGAGTACGCGCACTCTGGGGCGTACCCGGTGGGCTGTCGATGATGACCGGGTGGACGACACCCGTTACCCCTGCCCCGCCTGCGGTGCGCCGGCCGATCTGAGTGCCGGTTGCTCCGGCTGCCGGCGCGCGCCCGACCCGATCGCCGCCGAGGTGGTCCGGCTGAGCCGGGAGGTCGCCGAGCTGGAGCCGCAGGTGGAGCGGGCCCGCCGCGCGTACAC
>NZ_JAGPXZ010000643.1:0-3601 GCF_018070305.1 Micromonospora sp. M51
GGGGCCGCGCCCGCCGGGCGCGCCCACTACTTCACTGAACAAGCACGATCTCCATCCCCCAGCCCAGCCCGGCCCAGCCCAGCCCGGTGATCAAGAAGTTTGCGTCAGGATGCGGGCTGAAAGTGACGCAAACTTCTTGATCAACCTGGGGGTGTGGGGTGTGGGGGTTAGGGGAGGCGGGTGGCGCCGGGGGAGGGGAGGACCGTCACGGTGGTGGGGGCGGTGAAACCCTGCGCCGCGTACGCGTCGGTCACGGCGGCGGCGACCTCGTCGGCGCGGTCGGCCTCGATCAGGGCGAGCACGCATCCGCCGAAGCCGCCACCGGTCATCCGGGCGCCCAGCGCGCCGGCCGCCAACGCCGCCTCGACGGCGGTGTCGATCTCCGGCACGGTGATCTCGAAGTCGTCGCGCATCGAGACGTGGGAGGCCGTCAGCAGCGGGCCGATGTCGCGGACCCGGGCGGCACGCAGCAGCGCCACCGTGTCGAGTACGCGCTGGTCCTCGGTGACCACGTGTCGGACGCGACGCCGGGTCTCCTCGTCGTCGAGCTGAGCCAACGCGGCGTCGATCTGGTCGATGCCCACATCCCGCAGCGCGGCAACCCCGAGCGCGCTGGCGCCGGCCTCGCAGGAACGGCGGCGGGCCGCGTACTCCCCGTCGGCGTGGCGGTGCGGTGCCCGGCTGTCGATGACCAGCACGGCCAGGCCGGCAGCGTCCAGGTCGAACGGGATGTGCTCGACCGACTCGTCGCGGCAGTCGAGGAAGAGGGCGTGTCCGGCCCGGCAACGGATCGCCGCCGACTGGTCCATGATGCCGGTCGGCGCACCCACGTAGACGTTCTCCGCCCGCTGTGCCAGCCGGGGTTGCAGTTCCGGGGCCAGCTCCAGCCCGCCGAGGTCGAGCAGGGCAGCCAGTACGGCTGACTCCAGCGCGGCCGAGGAGGAGAGCCCGGAACCCAGCGGCACGTCGGAAGCGATCGCCAGCCGGGCACCCGGCACGGGATGACCCGCCTCGCGCAGCGCCCAGACCACACCCGCGACGTACGCGCCCCAGCCGGTGACCCGGCCCGGCTCGGCGACGTCGTCCGCGCCGAAGGTGATCGTCTCGCCGGAGAGCTCGGACCAGACCGTCCAGTGCTCCCCGTCCTGCCGATCGGCGGCGACGACGGTGCGCATCGGCAGGGCGAACGGCAGCACGAAGCCTTCGTTGTAATCGGTGTGCTCGCCGATCAGGTTGACCCGACCCGGGGCCGCCCAGCGCCCGGATGCCTGCCCGCCGAACTGTGCGGAGAAGCCGGCCGCGGCCCGCTCGGCGACATCATCGGCCGGATGGGTCACGGTGTCTCCCTTTGTTCGCGGCTGCGGGGCTCGCAGACCCGGCTCACTCCTCGCACTCACTGTTGGCCCAGGATGTGCGTGCGGTAGAACGCCCAGGCATCCCCGACCATGTCGTGCAGGGTCGGCTTCTGCGGCACCCAGCCCAGCTCCTCGCGGGCCAGCGTGGACGACGCGACCAACTCGGCCGGGTCGCCCTCGCGGCGCGGGGCGACCTCGACGGGCAGTTGGTGCCCGGTGACCTCGCGGACCACGGCGACGACCTGCCGGTTGGTGAAGCCGTTGCCGTTGCCCAGGTTGTAGATCCGGTGTTGGCCGCTGGTGGCCGCGTCCAGCGCCAGCAGGTGCGCGCGGGCCAGATCGGCGACGTGGATGTAGTCGCGGACGCAGGTGCCGTCGACGGTGGGGTAGTCGTCCCCGAAGAGTTGGAGTTTCTCCCGCCGGCCGGCGGCGACGTCCAGCGCGATCGGGATCAGGTGCGTCTCCGGGTCGTGCCGCTCGCCGAGCGCGATGTCGCCGGCAAGGTGGGCGCCGGCCACGTTGAAGTAGCGCAGTGACACGGCGGCCAGCCCGTGCGCGATCGCCTCGGAGGTGAGTGCCATGTCGACGGCGAGTTTGGTGGCGCCGTACGTGTTGGTGGGCGCCTTCACCGCGTTTTCGGTGATGGGCAGCTCGGTGGGGTTGCCGTAGACGGCGGCGGTGGAGGAGAAGACCATCCGGGGCACCCCGGCCGCCCGGACGGCGTCGATCAGGGCGAGCGTGCCGACGGTGTTGTTCCGCCAGTACAACTCTGGCTTGATCATCGACTCGCCGGCGGCGATGAGGGCGGCGAAGTGCAGCACCCCGTCGAAGCCGGCGTCGGCGGTGATGACGCGGGCGGCGTCGTGGATGGACGCCTCGACGTGGGTGGCGTCCGGGGCGAGGGCTTCGCGGTGGCCGGTGCGGAGGTCGTCCAGGATGACCACCTGGTGGCCCGCGTCGAGCAGCATCCGGGTCACCACGCTCCCGATGAAGCCGGCGCCCCCGGTGACGAGCAGTTTCACGTCGTTGCCTCCTGCCTGGCCCGCCCGGGACGTGGCCCTTTGGGTGATCACACTAGGGCGGTGGCCGGCATCCTCGCCGACACCACCGGCAACCCATTCCATCATAATCTTTCACGATTAAACAGAGCCGAACATCTGTGGCCGCTCCGCCGGATGGCCGGTGCGGCGGGCCCACGGTGTCTACCATCTCTGTCATGCGGGAAGTGGCCCGTACCGGGCTCCGGCGACGCGCGCGGGCACACCCCCGCCGCGACCCCGGTCCGCTCGCCCGGGCCGTCGCCCGGGTGCTCGTCCGCGCGGCGGACGGTGCCACCCGACTCGTCACCGACCTGCTCGGGACCGGTCCGACGGCCGGCCGGGAGCGCATCTCGGAGGCCGATCTGCGGGACCTGGTCGCGGCGAACACGGTGCTCGACCCGGACGAGCGACGGATCATCGACGAGGTCCTGGTGGCCGGTGCCAGTCTGATCCGCGAGGTGATGATGCCGCGCACCGAGGTGGTCTTCCTGCCGGCGCGGCTGACCATCGGCGAAGCCGCCCGACTGGTCCGCGCCGAAACACACACCCGCTACCCGGTCACCGACGCCACCCACGACGACGTGATCGGCTTCGTACACCTCCGGGACGTGCTGCTGCGCCCGGACGCCGACCCGTGCCTCACCGTCGGTGAGCTGGCCCGGGAGGTGAAGCGGCTCCCCGGCAGCAAACGGGTGCTCGCCGCGCTGACCGAGATGCGGCGGGAGGGCCAGCACCTCGCGGTGGTGGTGGACGAGTACGGCGGCACGGCCGGGATCGTCACCCTGGAGGACCTCATCGAGGAGCTGGTCGGTGAGATCCACGACGAGTACGACGCCGCCCCGGACCCGGTGCACGCTGGCCTGCCCGCCGTGGTGGACGGTCGCCTCAACCTCGCTGACTTCGCGGAGCGGACCGGGGTGGCGCTACCCGCCGGCCCGTACGAGACGGTGGGTGGGTTCGTGATGGCCGCGCTGGGTCGGCTTCCGGTGACCGGCGACGAGGTGCCGGTGCCCGCTGAGCCCGCCGACGTCGGCGCTCCCGATCCGGCCGAGTTGCCGGCCGGCTGGCTGCTGCGGGTGCTCACGCTGGACGGCCGCCGGGTGGCCCAACTCGCCGTCTCCGCCGCGCGCGGCACCGAGCCGCGCCGCGAGTACGACGCTGTGCCGGCCTCGGCGGGCGGCCCGGAGCCGGCCGGGGAGGCGGTCG
>NZ_JAGPXZ010000644.1:0-3601 GCF_018070305.1 Micromonospora sp. M51
AGGGGACCGACCCGCTGCCGCAGCGCCGGGCCGGGGACGAGCCTTCGACCGGCCAGCAGCCGTCCATCCCGCGTCAGCTGCCGAGCAGCCCCGAAACGCACCAGTATTCGGCGCCGCCGGTCTCCGCACAGCCGTACTCGGGGGCGCCGGTCTCCGCCTCGCCGGCCTCCGGTCAGCCCTACTCCGCGCAGCCCTACTCGGGTGCGCCGTACGGTGGCGCGCCGGTGTCCGCCGCGCCGGCCTCCGGTCAGCCGTACGCCGGTCCGCCGGTGTCGGCGTCGCCGGTCTCGGCCTCGCCGGCGTCCGGTCAGCCGTACTCGGGCCAGCCGTATTCGGGTCAGCCGTACTCGGCGCCGCCCGCCTCGGCTCAGCCCTACTCGGCACCGCCCGCCTCGGGTCAGTCGTTCAGCGGGTTCGAGCCCCGGTCCGCGCCGCCCGCGCAGGCGGCCAGCGCTCCGGCGCCGCCGGCCTGGCCGCCGGTGCCGGGTAGCGACCGGGACACCGCCACCCCGCCGGTGCCCGAGCGGCTCGCCGCCGCGCTGGACATGACGACGGAACTGCCGCGGGTGCCGCGGCCCGGTGAGCAGCCGGCCCCGGCTCAGCCGGCTCCGCAGACCTCGGCCCCGCAGGCCCAGGCTCCGCAGACCCCGGCCGCCGCGGCTGCGCAGACTCGGCCGGCGCCGCAGCAGCCACCGGCACAGAACCGCCAGCGGTACGCGGACGAGACGATGGAGCTGCCGATCTTCCGGGAGCTCGAGTCGGCCTGGTTCCGTACCCGTCGCCCGGGCTCCGAGGAGACCGCGGCTGGCGCCCAGCCGGCGACGAACGGCGACTCCGCGACCCAGCAGTTCGCCACGGTCGAGGCCACCGGTCGGGCAGGCCACAAGACAGCACCCGGGACGACAGGTAACACACCGATGGCAGACACTCCGACGGCCGGAGGAGCGCCGCGGGACAACGGCTCCACAGCGAACGAGGGCACCCGCCCGAGCCTCGCCGAGAGCCTGCCGAACCGCCGGCCCCAACCGCAGAGCAACGGCTGGCAGACCGCTGCCGACGACGGTTGGCGTGCTGCCTCCGCGGCGGCCGGCGCGGCGCCGGTGAGCGAGACCACCACGACCGGTCTGCCGAAGCGCAAGCCGATGGCGCAGCTGGTGCCCGGCGCGGTGGAGAAGCCCACCACCTCGGTCCAGCGGCGCTCCCCGGAGGCGGTCCGTGGCCTGCTCTCCGCCTACCATCGGGGCGTGCAGCGAGGGCGTAGCACCTCGGACAACCCGACCAGCCCGGAGGCGACTCCGGGAGGGCAATCCTCGCAGTCTGGCTCAGGCCCGGTGGCCGGGAGCGGGCAGAAGGAGCAAGAAGGATGACAACTACGCAGGATCTTGGTTGGCTGCTCGCCAACTTCGCCGACCGGGTGCCCGGCGTCGCGCATGCGGTCGCCGTGTCGGCGGACGGCCTACTCCTCGCGTCGTCACGGGATCTGCCGCGCGACCGGGCAGACCAGCTCGCCGCGATCTCGTCGGGTCTGGTCAGTCTGACCCAGGGGGCAGCACGCTGCTTCGAGGGAGGCGCGGTGTTGCAGACCGTCGTGGAGATGGACAATGGCTTCCTGTTCCTGATGTCCATCTCGGACGGCTCGTCCTTCGCCGTGCTGGCAGCCCGCAGCTCCGACGTGGGCCAGGTCGGCTACGAGATGGCGCTGCTGGTCGACCGGGTGGGCGACGCGTTGACCCCGCAGCCGCGTGCGGCTGCGGGCATGCTGGGCTGACGTTTCGCCGATCGTGAGGTCGGCACGACTGCAACAACGACAACGACGGGTTTCACCGGTGGGAGCCGGTAACGGGTGCGAAGGAGGTGAGCGGCGAGATGGCCGATCGTGACGAACCGACCGGAGCGTTGGTCCGTCCATACGCCGTGACCCGTGGTCGCACCCGTCCCCGGCTCGACATCGCGCTGGAGGCGCTCGTCGAGACGACGGTGCGCGGCCGGGCCGCTGCCAATGGCAACGGCGGCCAGGGCCGCGAACACCAGTACATCGCCGCGCTGTGTGACGGACGCGTGCAGTCGCTCGCGGAGATCGCGGCGCGGATGCAGCTCCCGCTCGGTGTGGCCCGGGTGCTCATCGCCGACATGGCGACGGACGGCCTGGTCGCGGTCCACGAGCCGACCATTTTGGACGACTCCGACGACGCGGTGGGCACTGAACTGCTGGAGAGGGTGCTGAGTGGACTTCGCAGGCTCTGACATGTCGCACCGCCCGCCGAACCCGAGCGGCCGCGTGACGTCGGCGAAGATCGTTATCGCCGGTGGATTCGGCGTCGGCAAGACGACGCTGGTCGGCTCGGTCTCGGAGATCACGCCGCTGACCACCGAGGCCATCATGACCTCCGCTGGCGTGGGCGTCGACGACACCCGGCAGGTGCCGGGCAAGACGACGACCACGGTGGCCATGGACTTCGGCCGGATCTCGATCGACCGTGACCTGATCCTGTACCTGTTCGGTACGCCGGGTCAGACCCGTTTCTGGTTCATGTGGGACGAACTGGTGCGGGGTGCGATCGGTGCGGTCGTGCTGGTGGACACTCGCCGGCTGGCCGACTGCTTCGCGGCGATCGACTTCTTCGAGCACCGACGCCTGCCGTACCTGGTGGCGATCAACTGCTTCGACGGGATGCAGTACCACGACCCGCAGGACGTCCGGGACGCCTTGGCGATCTCGAGCGACGTGCCGGTGGTGGCCTGCGACGCCCGTAACCGGGAGTCGACGAAGCACGTGCTGATCTCGCTGGTCGAGTACGTGCTGACCATGCGCCGTACGCGCGCTGTCGCCCCGGCCTGATCGCGGCGCTGCACGCCCCGGTGGTGGCTCCGGCCGCCATCGGGCGTAGCACCCTGCCCGCCGCGTCACCGTACGCTCCGCCGCCTCCTGGACGATCGTGGACGCTCTCCGCCCCCACCTGGTGGGGGCGCGTGGGTCTTCGGTGGTCGAGGAGGCGGCGTCGTCGTGTCCGGGGTTCTCCGGCAGACACACAAGCGCCCTCAGTCAGCTGACTGAGGGCGCTTGCGCACGGTGACAAGGATCAGGACTGGTAGCCCGCCGAGCGGTACTCGTACTCGCGGTCATCGTCGCGGTCCCCGTGGTCGCGGCTGAAGTCCCAGCCGCCGGCCGCCTCACGACCGGGCCGACCGCCCACCGCGAAACCGCCGATTTCCTGACCACGACGCCAACCCCGGAAGTAGCCGGTCGTGTTCTCGGCGAGGCTTGCCGCATCACGCACTATCCGCAATGGGCGCTCCTCGCGCAGCGGGGAACCCGGCACCAGGTTGGCCTGGGGCACACGCTTCGGTAGCCCGGCGTTGGTTTCGGCGCCCACCGCCGGGCGGGCGGCCTGCTCCGCGGCCTGCCAGCCGGTGTCGGCGGTGGTCGACCAGTCCAGGTCGGACTCGTCGGCGTGCCCGACGAACCAGGCCGACTTGGCCTGCGCGAAGATCAGCAGGTCGCCGTCGCCCTCGTCGGCGACCGGCGGCGGCCGGTGCTCCATCGGAGGCGGCCGGTGCTCGACCGGGGGAGCCGGCCGGTGCTCGGGGGCGCGCTCGGCAC
>NZ_JAGPXZ010000645.1:0-3598 GCF_018070305.1 Micromonospora sp. M51
GGTCGTGGCCGGCGTGACGATCGTCGTCGTGGTGCTGATCTGAGGTGACGGAGCCGCCGCGTCTCGCCGACCGGGGGGCGCAGGCCGAACGCACCCTGCTCGCGTGGCTGCGCACCGCGCTGGCGACCGCCGCCGTGCTGCTGGCCGTCGGCCGGGAGCTGGTGCCCCGTCATCCGATCGCCGCGGGGCTCGTGCTGGCCTGCGCGCCGCTCGCCGCCGCGGTGGCCGTGCTGGCGCGACGCCGGTATCGCACCGTACGGCTGCCCACGCACCTGGGCCACCCGGAGGGCGCCGCCCTGCTGGCCGTCGGCACCGTGCTGGTGGTGGCGGGGGGCGTGGCGGTCCTCGCCCATGTCCTCGCCAGGTGAGGTGGGATGCGGCCGTCCCGGGGCGGCGATAGGGGCGCCCCGGGACGGCCGGTACCGGTCAGGCCGTCGATCCGTACAGATTGATCTCGGCGGCGGAGGCGTACCCGGCCCCGTTCGTGGCGCGGGTGGTGCGCAGGCGTACCTGCCGGGCCGTGGTGGGCGTGAAGACCGCTGTCTTCACTGTGCTGCCGGCGCCGAAGGTGCCGGCGGTGACCTGGGTCCAGGTGGTGCCGTCGGTGCTGGTCAGGATCTGGTAGTCGGCGATGGTGCCGTTGGTGCCGCCGTCCTGGCGGGGTAGGTAGTCGAGCCTGTCGATCCGATAGTTGCCGCCGAGGTCGATGGTGATCTGGTGCGGCATGGCGGCGACCCCACCGACGTAGCGGGTGTGCCAGATGGTGGCCGGGTTGCCGTCGATGGCGTTGGCGGCGACGCCGTTCTCGCCGACGGTCTCGACGCTGTCCGCCGTCGCTGTCCACCGGGTGCGGGGCAGTTGCGGGCTGCTGCCGCCGCCGATCGGCTCGTCGGTCGGGGTGGCCTGGAAGACGGCGACCTCGAACGGCGCGAGGGTGATGCTCACCGGTGCGGCCGGACCCGACACGAAGCCGCCGCGCCGCCCGTCACGCTCGGTGAACCGGTACCGCTGGTGGGTGCCACCGGGCAGCTCGAAGACCGTCTGGGGGTTGACAGTGAAGCTCTGCGCGGACGCCGACGGGTTGCGCAGCATCAGCATCCCCTTCGACGCGCCGGCCGAGGAGTTCCAGGCGGCGGTGCCGTAGACCGCCCCGGCGGCCGGGTCACCGCCGACCCAGTGCACGTCGCTGAGCAACCCCTGGTTGGCCCGCGCCCACCGGGCGTTGGCCGCCACGGTGTCCCAGAACCAGGCCGCGCCCGGCCGGTTCGCGTCGACCAGTGTGTTGCGGACGTACAGCTCCTGGAGGCTGAGCCCGAGCGCGAAATAGGCGCGGATGTCCTGCGACACCTCGGCCTGGACACTGGGCTTGGTCAGGTCGTAGTCGGCGGTGAACTGGGGTGTCCGGTCGGAGAAGATGATGCCGTGGTTCATCAGGCTCGGGATCGGAAACAGCGGGTTCTGTCTGGTGTTGTTGCGGAACGTCTCCGAGTCGCGGTAGTTGACGTAGCGCTGCTGCGCGCTGCCCGCGCCGACCAGGCCCGCGTCGTGCCCGTCACGCCAGATCGAGTCGGTGAACCACAACCAGTACGGCGACCCCCAGGTGCCGACCGTGGCGTTGACGAACGCGTCCTTCTGGTGCGCGCGCAGGTCGCCGGTCAACCCGAGCAGGGCCTCGTAGTCGGCGATGTAGTTCGCGTTCGGGCCGGACTGGTAGAGCCCGCCGCCGATGCCGTCCAGCTTGAAGCCGCGTACCCCCTGGTTGTCCATCATGTCGAAGGCGACCGACCGGAACCGGTCGTAGTAGCGGGCGCCGCCGAGTTTGAACTGGCCGCCGCTGTGGGTCTCCAACCGCTGGTCGGCGGGTTTGCTCGCGTTGATGGCCTGGCGGGTGGCGGCGCTGGTGCCGTACCCGCCGAACGGTGACATCCACACCGACATCGAGGCCCCGTACTGCGCGGCGGCGGCCTTCTGCGGGGCGAAGCCGGTGGGGAACTGGGTCGGGTCGAACGACCACACGTTCAGGTTCGTCTCGTCGACCCGGGGCGTACGCAGATAGTCCCAGCCGTCGTCGACCCAGAAGCTGTCGATGGTGGCCCCCCGGTTGCGCAGCTCGGTGCCGAACAGGTTGATGGCCCGGGTCAGCTCGGCGCTGTCGATGACCTCGCCGGGTGGTTTGAGGTCCAGCCAGCTCTGGTAGTGCAGGAACGTCCGCCGGTCGTGGGCCCGCTCGCGTTGCAGGTAGTACTGGAACGAGCGGCGTAGCTGCCCGGCCGGGGAGACACCGGTGGAGGCGGTGTAGACCCAGGACGTGCCGGCGGTGAGGTCACCGGCGCGGGGCACCGCGATGTCGACGGCGGACCCGTTCACAGTGGCCTTCGCCATCGGGTTCTCGATGCCGACGAACACCGTCTCGCTGCCGGCCGCGCCGTGCACCACCGGGCTGCCGTCGTCGCTGCCCAGCACCCGGGCGTTGGTGAGACCCAGTTCGACCAGGCGCACCGATGTCACGTCGAACGTGCCGGCCACCGAGCGCACGGTGAAGCTGTGCTGCACCGAGTTGGCCCCGCCGCGCAGCCGTACCTGCCACTGCACGTCGAGCGTCCGGGTGCCGCCGCCGTACCGGAAGGTGGTGGTCACCGCCTTGCCGGCGAAGCGTTCCGCCAGCCGTGCCGACCCGGCGTTCGCCGCCAGGTCGCTGACCACCGGACCGGCGGAGACGCTCGTGTTCGCCGTCGTGATGGTGCTGCCGTCGGCCAGGGTGAGGGTGAAGAGCCCGCGCAGGCTCATCGGGACTGTGGCGTTCGCCGCCCGGTTGTCGAACCGGGTCAGCGACACCGTGCTGCCCTGCACGCTCCACGTGCTCGACAGCGCCGCGTTGGCCAGCGTGAAGCTGCCGCCGGAGAGCGACGCGGTCGCCGCGCCCGGCTGGACACCGGGGAAGACCAGGCCGGCGGCGTCGGTGTAGGTCGGGTCCGCCGGGACCGCCGCGCCGGCCGGGGCCGGATGGCCCCCGACCGTCGCGACGGCACCGACGACCAGAGTCAGGACGATGGTGGGCACGACGAGCCGCCGTGGCCGTGGTGGGGATGGGGGTGGCAGTGGCGTGTCGTGCTGCATCGTGCCTCCATCGGTGGGTCAGGCGGTGGGGGTGCTCCAGCGCTGGTTGGCGCCGTTGGTGCACGGCCAGAGGATGAGGCGGGTGCCGTTGGCGGTCCCGCCGCCGTTGGCGTCGAGGCACTTGCCGCCGGTGCGGTAGCTGCTGGTGGCGGCGTCGTAGGTCCAGCGCTGGTACGTGGCGGTGGAACAGGTGCGGATCACGATCGCGGTGCCGTCGGTGAGGCTTCCGTTCGCCGGCTCCAGGCACTTGCCCAGTGCGGTGAGGGTGCCGTCGTTGCGGTGGGTCCACGTCTGGTTGGGCCCGCTGTTGCAGTCCCAGAGGTTCACCGCGGTGCCGTCGGTGGTGTTGCTGCCGGGGATGTCGACGCAGCGGCCACTGGCGGTGCCGGTGATGGCGCCCTTCTTCGGCCCGTAGACCTCGAACTCCCAGAGCGAGTAGCCGAAGGTGGTGGCCCGGTACGTGCGCATGCAGGGCACGCAA
>NZ_JAGPXZ010000646.1:0-3596 GCF_018070305.1 Micromonospora sp. M51
GCGCAGGTCGTCGCGGACCTCGGCCGGCCAGCGGCGCGCGGCCAGCCCCAGCAGCAGCTCGGCGATCCGACGGGTCAGCATGCCGGCGCTCCGGTGGTTGCGCGCGTGGCGTTCACCCGTTCGCCGCTCGGGTGCCCGGGTTGGGCTTTCGGCTCGACGTGGACGTCCAGCCGGTGGCGCTGCGCGTCGCCCCCAGAGCGGCGGGCGCGAACCGGGCCGCCCGGATGGTGTAGGCGAGCGCGTACGGCATGCAGGCCAGGTAGAGCATGGGCTCCACCAGCACCCGGTTGGTGATCAGGAAGATCTCCCACTGGATCGGCCGGGGCAGGCCGAAGTTCCAGTCCGTCCAGCAGGCGAAGAGCCACAGCGGCGCGGAGATCGGGTCGACGCGTTCCCGTGCCTCGATCACCGGACCGGCGCCGATTCCGCCCGGGTAGGTGTCGACGACGGGGAGGATCACCGCGAGGTCGGCGGCGACGAGCGCGCCGAGGACGCCCACCCACCAGGCGGCGCGGAGGCGACCCCGGGCGGCGAGGCTCGCCGCGGCCCAGAGGGCGAGGGTCAGGCCGGCCAACCAGAGCAACAGACCGGGTACGGCGCCGGCCAGGCTCTCGGGACTGGTGACGCGCACGAACAGGATGACGGCCGCGCCGAGCGGGATGACCACGCCGAGCGCTATGCGCAACGGACTGGCGAGGGCGGTGTGCCGGGCCCAGCGGGCAGCGAACACCGCCAACACGACCGCCAGCACGATGACGACAGTCGTCCAGATCGGCTTCTGCGCCCGCTCCGCCCAACCTGCCCGGAACATCAACCAGTTGTAGACCGGGAACATCACCAACGCACCGACGGCCACGATCCCGACGCAGGCGATCGGGGACAGCAGTAACGCGGCGACAGTGCGGCCGGTTCGACCACGCATCAGGGTGCGGTCGACGAGCGGGGCACCGGCACGACTGACGGCGAGGCTCGCCGCGAAGCCGACCATCGTCGTCCAACGACCCGTCTCGGCGAGCACGTGCAGCTCGGCGGCCCATTCGCGGCGCAGGTCGTCGCGGACCTCGGCCGGCCAGCGCCGGGCGGCCAACTCCAGCAGCAGCTCGGCGGCCCGGCGGGTCACCACGCTGGCGCCCCGGTGGGTTCGGTGCCGCCCCAGGACGGACGACCGTCGGGGATCGCGGCCCGCAGCTCGGCGAGCGTCCGTCGGGCCTGCGCCACGCCTTCGGCGGTCAGCCGGTAGTAGCGGCGAGCCGGTCGGCCGGCCGTGGCGGGGTCGATCGCCTCCCAGTCGGAGGCCAGCCAGCCGGCCCCCTGCAGCCGGTGCAGCACCGGGTAGAGGGTGCCGCTGGGCAGGCCGGTCAGTCGCATCAGGTCCAGCCCGTAGTGCTGCTCGTCGGGCTCGGCGAGCAGCGCCGCGAGCACCTTCGCGACCGGAATCGTGATCCGCATCCGACCACTGTATCGGAACTCTACATAGGGTGGGAGCACCTTCTCCGCGCGTCGGTCGGGTGGGGCCGCATCGATCGTCGTGGCGTCGCCGCCGCACCGCGCGGTCGGCTGGCGGCGCGGCGGTCACGTAGTCTGGCGGACTTTGCTTCTTCCGAGGAGGTTGACGTGGCCGAGTACCCGCAGGACGTCGTGCAGCGCTTCCACGCCACCCCCGAACAAGTCGACGCCGGCCTGGTCGGCGAGCCGCCCCGGACCTGGGCGTCCATCGTCATCGAGGAGTACGACCCGGCCTGGGCGCAGCGATTCGCCGCCGTCCGCACGTCGATCGTCGAAGCGCTGGGCGACGTGGCCCTCGGTGTGGAACACGTGGGGTCCACGGCGGTGCCGGGGCTGGCGGCCAAACCGATCATCGACGTCGACCTCACCGTCGAGGACACCGCGACGGAGCCTGCCTATCTCCCCGCGCTGGAGCGGCTCGGGTACCGGCTCGTCCTGCGCGAGCCCTGGTGGCACGGGCATCGGATGCTCGTCGGCCCGGCCGAGGACGTCAACCTGCATGTCTGGCCGCAGGGCGCGCCCGAGCCGGTCCGGCACCGGCTCTTCCGCGACTGGCTGCGCTCGCATCCGGACGACCGGAAGCGGTACGCCGAGACCAAGCGCCGCCTCGCGCGCGACACGGCGCACCGGCCCCGCGACTACAGCCTGGCGAAGAACGACGTGATCGACGAGATCTACGCCCGCGTCTTCGCCGCCTGATGACCTCACGTCGCCGACGGCCACGCGCAGATCTTGGACAGTTTCCGTTACTACTAACGGAAAGTGTCCAAGATCGGGCGGTGGGCCGCGGGTGCAGACCGCCAGCCGACGGTCCGGGGTTGATCCCCCAATCGTGACGTTTCAGCGCGGCGGCTGCTGCATGATCCAGGTGGGCACCGGCTCGGACAGGGAGCCCACCACCTCCCAGCCGGCCCGGCGGTACAGCTCGACGTTGCCCGGGTTGCTGGTCTCCAGGATCGCCGGCAGGCCGTCGGCGGCGGCACGAGCCAGCCCGGCCCGCATGACGGCCCGACCCCAACCGCGTCCGGCGCTGTCGGGGTGGGTGCCCAGGACACCGAGATACCAGAACGGGTACGTCGGCAGGGCGTCGTGCACGGTGTCGTCGTAGCCCTGCACCCGGGCCAGCACGTCGGCCGGGTAGGGATCTTCCTTCGGCGACCCGGACACGACGGCCGGCACGATGCCCGGCTGCTCGACCGCCGGCGGCTCCCAGATGGCGGCGGACGCGCCGGCACCGATCGTCCAGATCGACGACCAGTGCACCCGCTTGTCGAAGAGGTTCCCGAAGAAGATGGCGGCGTAGCGCGGGTAGGTCTCCTCGTCCGGGAACAGGAACCGCAGCACGGGATCCTTGACGAACGCGGCGACCAGCGAACCGACCACCGCGTCGCGGTCGGCTGGGGTGGCGATGGTGATCTCGGGCGTTGTCACAGCAGTCGACCCTAGCCGGAAATGCGCCTTGACCCTGACACGGTGGCGGGCCGAAGACTGCTGCCATGAACCTCGATGACTACCGAAACCACTCCCCCTACAGCGCTCCCGGCCGGCACGGCGGGCTCCTCGACGCCGTGGCGACCGACATCCCCACCGTGGCGGCGACCGTCCGCAACGTGATCGTCCACTACCGGGCCGGCGGCGTGGAGCTGCCCGACGACCGGCTGGAGGAGGTGAACCACCGTTGGGTGGACCGCATCCTCGACACCGACCAGTCCCGTTTTCCCCTGCCGCTCACGAGCGGGCGCCCGGCAGCCGAACGGGTGGCCGGCTGCTGCCGGGACCACACACTGCTGTCGGTCGCGATCCTGCGCCAGCACGGCATTCCCAGCCGCAGCCGGGTCGGCTTCGCCTCCTACTTCACGCCCGGCTGGCATCACGATCACGTCCTGGTCGAGTACTGGAACGGCCACCGCTGGGTCTGGGCGGACCCGGAGCTCGACCCGGCTGGCGACTGGCGGTTCGACGGCTACGACATCGATCCGGGGGCGGGTCTCTTCGATTCGGCGGCGCGGGTGTGGTCGGCGTACCGGGCGGGGGCGACCGATCCCGACGTCTACGGCGTGGCTCCCGACCTGCCGGTCCACGGCGCCTGG
>NZ_JAGPXZ010000647.1:0-3592 GCF_018070305.1 Micromonospora sp. M51
GGCCGACGACGAGCTGACCGACGACTCCGACCCACGCCACCGACGCGACGACCGGTCCACCGACGAGGGCGGTTTCCACGAGCCGGGGCCGCTGCCGACCACGGTCGGCGCCACCACTGTCGCCGACGCGGTGGCCGCCTCCGCGCTGGCCAGCCCGCGCCCGCAGGACCCGCCGGCCCCCCGGGCCGAGCGGACCGCCCAGCCGGGCGACGGCGCCGAGGATGGCGAGCGGGAGGGTCTGCGCGCCGACCCGACCGCCGAGCTGCACCGCCGCGACTCGGACGTCGACGTCGACAGCACCGACGTCGACAACCGCAGCGACGTCGACGACCGCGCCGACGCGGACACGTCAGCGCGGACCGTCGTCCCGCCGGGGAGCACGAACGGCGACCCCGAGCGACGCGGCGATCTGACCGGCGATCGGGAGGCCGCCGCGGCGGGCGCGGCCGGCTACGGCCGCGCCACACCGGAGATGGTCGACCCGGACGCGGACGGCGACCCGGTCCCCGGCGACGACACCAGCCCCACGCTGGCGGCCGCCGGAACATCCCGACCCGCCGGGTCGACTGTCGCGGCCGGGCCGGCCACGCTCCTCGAACCGGACACCGCGCAGAGCTTCCGGGACCGTTGGCGGGACGTGCAGCTGCGTTTCGTCGACGACCCGAAGGCGGCTGCCGGCGAGGCGCAGTCGCTGGTGGAGGAGGCCATCCAGGCCCTCTCCTCGGCACTGGCCGCGCAGAAGACCACGCTGGGCGGGTGGCAGGACGCCGGCTCGGCCGACACCGAGCAGCTGCGCATGGCGGTCCGCAACTACCGGGACTTCCTGGACCGCGTCCTCGGTCGCTGACCCACCCCGCAGACAGGCGGCGCCCCGGCCCTGACGGCCGGGGCGCCCTCTTGCGCGCGCTGGTCGGCGCCCGGGCGCCCCCAGACCGCCCGACCGGGGTGGAACAGGACGGTTCCCACCTCCAGGCGTGAAACCGCGCAGGCGGGGTAATAGGGCGCGCGGCAACCAGCGCGGACGTCGGGACGAGGGGTGGCGGGATGGACGGCGACGGTCTCCGGCTCAACATGAACGGCCTGGACTACCTGATTCTGGCGCTGTACTTCGTCACCGTCCTCGGGGTCGGCTTCGCCGCCCGACGGGCCATCCGGACCAGCGTCGACTTCTTCCTCTCCGGCCGCTCCCTGCCGGCCTGGGTGACCGGTCTCGCCTTCGTCTCGGCGAACCTGGGCGCGTTGGAGATCATCGGAATGGCCGCGAACGGGGCCCAGTACGGCGTGATGACGGTCCACTACTACTGGATCGGCGCGGTCCCGGCGATGGTCTTCCTGGGCATCGTGATGATGCCCTTCTACTACGGCTCCAAGGTCCGCAGCGTCCCGGAATACCTGCGGCTGCGATTCAACCGCCCCACCCACCTGCTCAACGCGCTCAGCTTCGCCGTCGCCCAGGTGCTGATCGCCGGCGTGAACCTCTACGCGCTGGCCCTCGTCATGCAGGCGCTGCTCGGCTGGCCGCTCTGGACGGCGATCGTGGTCGGGGCGGCGATCGTCCTGGCGTACATCACCATCGGCGGCCTGTCCGGGGCGATCTACAACGAGGTGCTCCAGTTCTTCGTCATCCTCGCCGGCCTCATTCCGGTCACGGTGATCGGCCTGGTCAAGGTCGGCGGGTGGAACGGCCTCATGGACGCGGTCGCCGACACCAAACTCGGAGAGGCGGGCCTGCACGCGTGGCAGGACACCGGCAGCACGGCCAACCCGCTCGGCGCGCACTGGATCGGCATCGTCTTCGGCCTCGGCTTCGTGCTCTCGTTCGGCTACTGGACGACGAACTTCGCCGAGGTGCAGCGTGCCCTTTCGGCGAAGAACATGAGCGCCGCCCGGCGTACGCCGATCATCGCCGCATACCCGAAGCTGTTCATTCCCCTGGTCACGGTCATCCCCGGCCTGGTGGCCCTGGTCACCGTGAAGGGCCTCGGCGCGGAGAGCGGCGACCTCCAGTACAACAACGCCATCCCGCTGCTGATGCGCGACCTGCTCCCCAACGGCGTGCTCGGGGTGGCGGTCACCGGCCTGCTCGCCTCGTTCATGGCGGGCATGGCGGCCAACGTGAGCGGCTTCAACACCGTCTTCACCTACGACATCTGGCAGGCGTACATCCGCCGGGACCGCTCGGACGAGTACTACCTGCGGGTCGGCCGGTGGGCGACGGTCGCCGCCGTGGTGATCGGGATCGGCACCGCGTTCATCGCGGCCGGTTTCAGCAACATCATGAACTACATCCAGGCGCTCTTCTCCGTCTTCAACGCGCCGCTGTTCGCCACCTTCATCATCGGCATGTTCTGGAAGCGGATGACCGCCCTGGCCGGCTTCTGGTCACTGCTGCTGGGCACCCTGGTGTCGCTGAGCCTCTACCTGCTCTACAAGGGCGGTGTGGTCGATTTCAACTCCGACCTGGAGGAGAGCTTCTGGGGCGCCGGTCTGGCGTTCGTCACCGCGGTGGTGGTCGCGGCGATCATCACCCCGCTCACCTCGCCCAAGCGCGACGAGGAACTGCGCGGGCTGGTGTACGGCATGGGCGGCGTCGACCTGAAGGGCGACGTGCTCGCCGGGGACGCCGTCTGGTACCGCTCCCCGGTGCTGCTCGGTCTGATCGCGGTCGCGCTGGCCGCCCTCTTCTACATCCCGGTCTTCTGAGGAAAGGGGTCGGCAGATGAGCAACGACGGCCAGCCGGCACAGGACCCGCTGATCGACGAGACGCAGGAGGAGCAGCGGCGCTCCGCCGCGGCCCGGCTGTTCGACATCCGCCGGGTGATCGGTGGTCTCTTCGTCGCGTACGGGATCATCGTGACGCTGATCGGCATCTTCGACAGCCGGGCCGAGATCGACAAGGCAGAGGGCGTCCGGATCAACCTGTGGGCCGGGCTGGCGATGCTCGTCTTCGGCCTGCTCATGCTGCTCTGGCAGTGGTTGCGCCCGGCGGAGCCGCCGACCCCCAACGAGCACCAGCCCGGGGCCTGACCCGCCGCCCCCACCGAGCACCAGCCCGGCGCCTGACGGCCGGGCCGCCCGGCATGAGCCCGACACGAAGGGGTACGTGAGGAAATCAGGCACCGTGTCGGACACAGGAGGCAGCACGATGACCGATCGCGATCGCCAACCGCCGTTGGAGGACAGCCCCGAGGTGGCCTCGGCGGTGGATGATGACGCCACCGTGCCGCAACTGCGGACCGGAGGTGGCCCCGACCGGGACACGCCGAGCTTCGCCGAACCCCGCAACCGACCAGACGATCTGGCACCGGACACCGACGATCTGATCGGCGATCCGTACGCTGCCGGCACCGGGGCGACCGGGACGGGCACCGGCGCTGGCGGGGACAACATCCGCACCGGCGGCGAACAGCAGTGGGAGCCGGAGGACCTGGTGATGGCCCGCGGCCAGGACCTGACGCCGGAGAACCTGGACAGGGCCCGCCGTGACCTGGCTGAGCAGGGTCGGGCGGCGATCGAACGCACGGTGCCCTGACCGGGGCGAGGGGGGTCCCCGACCCGACCTGTGACGGTCGGGCCGGGGACCCGGGGGGA
>NZ_JAGPXZ010000648.1:0-3594 GCF_018070305.1 Micromonospora sp. M51
GGCCGAACGGGAGGCTGTGGGGGAGCAGGGGCAGGCACTCGCGTCCTTCCTTTCCGACCACGAGAGCGACCGGGTGCGGGTCGACCCGTCTCCCTGACGACGGACGATGGGATCGTGTTGTATCGATTCCTGTCGACTGCCATGCTGTGGTTCGGTAGTGCGCGGGGAGCCAGCGCGCACCAGTTCTCCTCCGGTCCACAGGGCGCACGAGGTGGCCACGTCACCCGTGCCGGGCAGCCTCGTCGGCGACCGGAAACCGAGCGCGGCACCGGCCACCCCCTCGGTCATCGGTGCCCGGCAACCACGGAGGTACCGATGCTTCGCATGTTCCTCGCTGTCACGACCATGGCGCTGGCCGCCTGGGCCGGGACGACCACCGCCGCCGAGGCGACGCCCACGCCGTCTTCCACCCCGACACCGACGCCGACACCGACGCCGACCTGCCCGCCGGCGTTGCCGATCAGCGCGAGCGTGGCCGGGGCCACCACCACGAGCCTGACCATCTCGTACTCCATCTTCTTCCGCCCGCCCTGCGGCTACGACCCGCCGATGACCGTCAGCCTCTTCACCAGCCGCGAGGACGCCCAACAGTGGCGGGCCGTCGTCGCCGAGGGTGTCTCCGGGCCGGAGCGCAACGGCTCGGTGACCATCGACCGGCTGACGCCCGGCACCGAGTACTGGTACCGGTTCACCGACGTGGAGGGCCGGCGGGACCCGTACGTGATCGCCTCGGGGCGCACCGCCCCGCTGACCTCGTGCCGTGCGACGGCCACGATCGACACCCACTGGGGCGGCGGCTTCGTCGCGACGGTCACCGTCCGCAACACCGGGACGCTGCCGCTGGACCGGTGGCGCGTCTCCTGGCGGTGGTCCGGTGACGAGCGGGTCCAGGCGGCCTGGGGCGGGGTGGCCGAGACGACCGGCACCGACGTCACGGTGCGCAACGCGTCGTACAACGGGGCGCTGGCGCTGGACACGGCGACGACCTTCGGTCTGCTCGTGGCGACCAGTGCGGTGCCCGACGGCCTGACCCTGACGTGTGAGCGGTGAACGACGTCCGCCCCGCTCCGGCGCGACGGCGGGAGCGGGGCGGACGTCGTGCCGGTCAGGAACGGGTAGTAGCGGCGGACCTCCTGGACGAAGTGCTCGGTGGCCTCGTCGTCGTCGCGGACCCGTTCCCGCCAGGCCGGATGGTCGTGCAGGGCGAGCGCGGCGAAGGCGATGTACTGGTCGACGGCGACCACCGGGCGCAACACGTTGAGCAGCTCCACCGCCGCGATCCGGCGGGGGAGGAGGCGGCCGGCTCGGTCCCGGTGTTCGGCGATCACGGCCAGGGCGCTGCCGGCCGGCGCCGGGGCTGAGCCGACCCGGGTCCGTTCGACGAGGTCGGTGAGCCAGTGTTGGGCGCGGTACCGGGCGAGCCGCCCCCGCCAGTGCCGGGGGCCGATCGCCGCTGGGGCTTCGATCATGGCGTGCAGCTCGGTGGCACGGCGCTCGACCTGCGACGTCGGCAGTGGCACCCCGGCCCAGGCGCAGACCACCCGGGTCAGCAACCGGCCCAGCTCGTCGTAGAGCGACACCGGGCCGGCGCCCTCCCAGGCGGTGATCCGGGTCCGCCACTCGTCGTCGAAGAGCTGGCCGAGTTGCCGGATCGCGGTCGGTGTCATGATCGACATGAACATGGCCTTGCGGTCGTCGTGCTCCGGCCCGTCCAGGCCCTGCACCCCACCCCGACCGGTCAGGGTCCGCTGCACGCGCAGCGGCATCGCGGTGTCACGTTGGAAGCGGTCGTTGTCGTAGAACAGCTCCGCCGCCGGCCGGCCCCGTAGGCAGATGGTCGGGGTGAGCAGGATCCGGGTCTGGAAGACGTCGCTGCCGTACCGCTCGCAGCGCTCGCTGACGAACCGGTAACCGGCGCGCAGCAGTGCGAGGGTGCTGTCCGGGCTGCGGTCGGCCGGCATGGTCGCCATCGGGTCTCCTCACGCGCGGGCGCGGCTGGTCGCCGCCGCCCACCGCGGTTACCCCGGTCGACGCCGCTGAACCCCGGTGCGGCTGGCCCCTCCCAGGGGCGGCGGAACCTGGTTTGCTGCTGGTGGGACAACCACGGGGAGGGCGGATGCGTGACAACAGATCGCCGCACTGGCGGCAGCGGCGAGCGGCCGGAGCACTGGGCGGAGGCCGCGACGGGCGGTCACTGATCGGGCCACCACGGCGGCCCACCCGTCCGCACCGGTTCTTCACAGTGCACCTGGGCTTCACCGCGCCCGGCCCGGCCGAGGCGCGTGAACTGGCAGTGGCGTACGCCGAGGCGTTGAGCCTGCTCCGCTCGGAGGTGGCACTCGGGGCGGCGGCCCTGTCACCGGCCGACGCCTGGCAGCGGGCCGAGCGGCTGTTCTGCGGCGCGGTCGGCCCGGACGGGGAGCGCTGCGTCGACGTGGCCGACCACCCGGGCTTCCACCACGCCCCCGGTCCCGGTGGCCTCGGCTGGGGCGGCGGCGACGGCCCTGGCGATGACTGACCAGCGGCCCCGGGTGGTCGACCCGGGAGGGCGTCGACCCGGCCGCCCGCGTGGCCGTGCCGGTGTCCGCAGCACGGGCACCGGCACGGCGATCCAGCACCGACGGGTCGGCGGGCGCGATCAGTCCAGGTCGAACTCGCCGTCCTGCGCGCCGGCCACGAAGGCGTCCCACTCGGCCTGGGTGAAGACCAGCACCGGCCCGTCCGGCTCGGCCGAGTTACGCATGCCGATCAGGTCGTCGACGAACGCGACCTCAACGGCGCTGTCGGAGGTGTCCCCCTCGGCCCGCTGCCAGACCGCCCGAGAGAGGTCGAAGTCGCCCTTGGGGTGCTGCGCCATGGTTCTTTCCTCCAGTGCCGAGGGTCGTCTGGTGACCGGGTGCCGATCCCCATCGGGCAGGATAAGCGGATGCCGAGCCTGACCCGTGTAGAGGCGACCGCGCGTGGCGCGGCGATTACTGTCGAGTCCTATCAGGTGGACCTCGACCTGACCGGTGACGGTGACGTGTTCCGTTCCCGCGTCGAGATCCGGTTCCGGGCGACCGCCGGCGCCGCGACCTTCGCCGAGGTCAAGCCCGCCAAACTGCTCGGGGTACGCCTCAACGACAGTGACCTCGACCTCGACCTGCTCACCGACAACCGGCTGCCGATCGGTGACCTGGCCGCGGAGAACACGCTCGTCGTCGAGGCGGAGATGGCGTACTCCAACGCGGGCGAGGGGATGCACCGCTTCGTCGACCCGGCCGACGGCGAGACCTATCTCTACGCGATGTCCTTCCTCGACAACGCGCAGCGCATCTTCGCCGCCTTCGACCAGCCCGACCTCAAGGCCCCGTTCACCCTCTCGGTGACCGCACCACCGCAGTGGCTCGTCGCGGGCAACGCCGAGCTGGCCGCCAACCCGGCCCCCGGGCGCTGGGAGTTCGCCCCGAGCGCGCCCCTGGCCACCTACTTCTTCTCGTTGATCGCCGGGCCGTACCACGTCCGGCGGGCCGAGCACGACGGCGTACCGCTGGGCATCTACTGCCGCCAGTCGCAGGCCGAGCACCTGGACGCCGACGCCGACGAGATCTTTAC
>NZ_JAGPXZ010000649.1:0-3588 GCF_018070305.1 Micromonospora sp. M51
ACATCACCCCGTGGGTGCCGGAGCACGGCTCGCTGGGTGCCTCCGGCGACCTGGCGCCGCTGGCGCACTGCGCGCTGGTGCTGCTCGGCGAGGGCTGGGTCCTCGGCCCGGCCGGTGAGCGGCAGGACGCGGCCGACGCGTTGACCGCCGCCGGGCTCAAGCCGATCGAGCTGGCCGCCAAGGAAGGGCTGGCGCTGATCAACGGCACCGACGGCATGCTCGGCATGCTGTTGCTGGCCATCCACGACGCGGCGCACCTGTTCGCCATGGCCGACGTGACGGCCGCGCTGGCCATCGAGGCGATGCTCGGCTCGGAGCGACCGTTCCTGCCCGAGCTGCACGCGATCCGGCCCCACCCCGGTCAGGCGGCGTCGGCGGCGAACATCCACCGGCTGTTGCAGAACTCCCGGGTGATGGACTCACACCGCGACGACCTGGCGCACGCCGTGCAGGACGCGTACTCGATGCGGTGCGCGCCGCAGGTCGCCGGCGCGGCCCGCGACACCCTCGACTTCGTCCGCACCGTCGCCGCCCGGGAGCTGGTGTCCGTTGTGGACAACCCGGTGGTGCTGCCGGACGGCCGGGTCGAGTCGACCGGGAACTTCCACGGCGCGCCGCTCGGCTTCGCCGCGGACTTCCTCGCCATCGCCGCCGCCGAGGTGGGCGCGATCGCCGAACGGCGGGTGGACCGGCTGCTCGACGTCACCCGCTCCCGGGAGCTGCCGGCGTTCCTCTCCCCCGACGCCGGGGTCAACTCCGGGCTGATGATCGCCCAGTACACGGCGGCCGGGATCGTCGCCGAGAACCGTCGGCTCGCCGCCCCCGCCTCGGTGGACTCGCTGCCCACCAGCGGAATGCAGGAGGACCACGTCTCGATGGGCTGGGCCGCAGCCAAGAAGCTGCGTACCGTGCTGGACAACCTGACCAGCCTGCTCGCCGTGGAGCTGCTGGCCGGCGTACGCGGCCTTCAACTGCGGGCCCCGCTGCAGCCGTCACCGGCCGGTAAGGCCGCCGTGGAGGCGCTCACCGACGTGATCGGCGAGCCCGGGCCCGACGTGTTCCTCGCTCCCCTGGTGGAGACGGCCCGTGCGGTGGTGAGCGGTCCGAACCTGCGAGCCGCCATCGAATCGGAAATCGGCACGCTCAGCTGACGCGGAAAAGACGCTCCCACCGTCCGGAAGGTTGAGCCGTTCAGGTGGATTTCGCTGGTCGAGGCCCTTGCTAGGCTTCCCGCCCGGCGGGGGTATCCGGAGCCTCCCGCCCGACGGGGGCATCCGGAATGGGTTCCGAAGGTGAGCAGGCGTGAACGACGTCACTGAAGAGTTGCATCTCGGCGATCGCTATTCCGGAATACCAGCACAGAGGTCTGCGGCGGCGGCAACGCCAGCCGCTGGTGGTGATGGTGATGGCACCGCGTCGCCGGTGGCCACCGACACCGGCACCGGCACCGGCACTGGCCAGCAGTGGTGGCAGCGGCCCGCGGCGGTACCGCTGGCCGCCGGCGCGCTGACCCTCGTCGTGGTGCTGATCGCCGCGGGACGCCGCCAGCTGTGGCGAGACGAGTTCGCGACACTCGACGCCGCCCGAATGGGGCTCCGAGAGCTGTATGCGTTGGTGCAGCAGAAGGATCTGGTGCTCCTTCCGTACTACCTCGGAATGCATTTCTGGGTGCGGCTCTTCGGCGACAGCGAGGTGGCGCTCCGCCTTCCCTCGATGATCGCCGTGGCGATCGCGGCCGCCCTGACGGCCCTGCAGGGCCGAATGTTGTACGGCCCACGGGTGGGTCTGCTGGCTGGCGTGCTGTTCGGGCTCCTACCGGTCGTGACCCGGTACGGGCAGGAGGCGCGGCCCTACGGTCTGGTCATCGCCGCGGTGGCGGCGGCCGGCCTGTTCGCGGTGATGGCGACGCAGCGGCACTCCCGCGTGGCCTGGATCTGTTACGCCCTCATGCTCGTCCTGGTCGGCTGGCTGCACCTGATCGCCCTGGTGGTGCTGCCCGCACATGGCCTGCTCGTCCTGCTGGAGGCCCGCCGACGGCAGAGTTGGCAGCCGGTCACCTGGTGGATGGGTGCGACAGCGGCCGCTGTCGCAGTCCTGTCACCGCTGGTGTGGCTGGCCAAGGCGCAGAGCGGTCAGATCGCGTGGATCCAACCCGTTCCGGTGGGCGACCTCAGCGAGTGGATGCTGGAGTTGCCCGGCGCGATCGGGGTCGGCGGGGTGCTGTTGGGCCTCGGCATCCTCGGCTGTGTCGGCGGTGGACCCCGCGTCGGCTACCTCGCCGCCTGGGCCCTCGGTCCGTTGATTCTGCTGTGGGCGCTGACTCCCGTCATGCTGCTCTTCACCGAGCGCTACGTGCTGTTCGTGCTGCCCGCGTGGTGCCTGTTGGCGGCCGCCGGGGTGCAGGTCGCCGCCCAGCGGTTGAGTACGTTCACCGTGGCGGTCCCGGTGCTGGTGCTCCTCGTGGGTCTCAGCAGCCACGTCGCGCTCAGGGCTCCGGTCACCGAGTTCGAACCCGACCTGCGGGGCGCCGCGGCGGTGATCGACCAGCAGCGACGTACGGGTGACCTGGTGGCGTACACCGGCCCGTTCCCGTGGTGGGCGAACGCTGGCATCAAGTACTACCTGCAGGAGAAGCCGCTCCCCGAGGTGTTCCAAACGACCGAGGGGCAGGCGACGCCGAACTACCGGGCGTGGTGCGGCGGGCCGGCCAAGTGCCTGGACACCAGGGCCCGGATCTGGCTGATCAACACGAAACCGTCCACCACCAAGCTGACCTCGTTCGCGGGGATGAATCCCGAGGTGGAGAAGGCGCTGCGGGCCCGGTTCGTGGTGACCCAGGTGGACCGCTTCACCGACGTGAGCGTCTCACTGCTCACCCCCCGGCCCAAGAAGGGGTGACTGACGGGCCGTTACGGTCGTCCGTCAGTCACCTTCGCCAGCCAGCCCACTCGGGGCTCAGCTGGAACGGGCCGGGTGTTCAGGCGGGCGGCAGCACCTTGGCGACCAGCTTGGCCAGCTCACGCAACGCCTTGCCCCGGTGGCTGATGGCGTCCTTCTCCGCCGGGGTCAGCTCGGCGTTGGTCCGGTCCTGCCCGTCGCCCAGGAAGATCGGGTCGTAGCCGAAGCCGCCGTCACCGCGCGGTGCGCGCAGCACCCGCCCAGGCTGCCGGCCGTCGACGAGGTGCTCCTTGCCGCCGGGCAGCACCAACGCCACGGTGCAGACGAACGAGGCGGCCCGCTGCTCGTCGGGCACGTCGGCGATCTGATCCAGCACCAGCTGAAGGTTGGCCCGGTCGTCGCCGTGCTTGCCGGACCAGCGGGCGCTGAACACGCCCGGCATCCCGTTGAGCGCGTCGACGGCGAGCCCGGAGTCGTCGGCGATGGTCGGCAACCCGCTCTGCCGGCACCCCTCCCGCGCCTTGATCAGCGCGTTCTCGCCGAAGGTCAGGCCGGTCTCCGGCAGTTCGGCGTACTGCTCGACGTCGTCCAGCCCGAGCAGGGCGATCCGGTGCGCGCCGAGCGCACCGTCCAGGATCCGCTGCAGCTCGACGAGCTTCTTGCGGTTACGCGTGGCGAGCAGGACCTTGT
>NZ_JAGPXZ010000065.1:0-14215 GCF_018070305.1 Micromonospora sp. M51
GCGCAGCGCGGCAACCTGAGCCCGTCGGCGGTGTCGCAGCAACTGGCCACGCTGGAACGGGAGACCCGCACCGCGTTGCTGGAACGCACCGGGCGGCGGGTGCGGCTCACCGCGGCTGGAATGTTGCTTGCCGGCCGGGCTCGGGAGATCCTCGCGGCCATGGACGCGGCCGAGGCAGAGCTGCGCCACCTCGCCGAGGAGCCGGCCGGCACGGTCACCGTGGCCGCGTTCCAGAGCGCCGTGCAAGCCCTCGCCGAACCGGCGCTTGCCCGTCTCGCGACCCGACACCCGGACGTGAGCGTGGTGTTGCTGGAGTTGGAGCCGCACGAGAGCATGCCGGCGCTGCGTCGCGGCGACGTCGACCTGATCATCACGACCGCCGATTTCGCTGGCGCCGAGCTCTCCCCGGAGATTTACCTGGTGCCGCTCGCCACCGACCCGGTGGTGCTGGTGCTGCCCCCGGAGCATCCGCTGGCCAGCGCCGAATCGGTCGACCTGGAGGCGTGCGCGCAGCAGCGCTGGACGTTCGACGTCGCGGGCTCGTACATGTCCGAGCTGTCCACCCGGCTGTGCCGGGAGGCCGGCTTCGAGCCCGTGGTGATCTGTCGGTTCAACAACTACATGCTGGCGCTGCGGCACGTGGAGAATGGCCGCTCGATCACCATGCTGCCGAAGCTGGCGGTGGACCCGCGATACCGGGTGGTGACCCGACCGCTGAACCCGCCGCTGACCCGGCGCATCACCGCCGGGGTCCGGCGAGCGGCCGCGTCGCGCCCCGAGGTGACCGCCGTGCTCAATGCCCTGAGAGCAGGTGACTGACCTCGGTGTGCAAGCGCCCGTCGGCGGAGGTCGTTGTCGCGCCACAGGTTCACCCACCGCCAGCCGACCCGGTCGGCGATCTCGTGAATGACCTCGTCGCTGACGCAGGCGGAAAAGAGCCGGGCGTACAACCGGCGCAGCGGGGGAACCGTGGGTCAGCAGTGCGATCCGGTCGGTGACCCGTGCCGGCAGTTGCGGCACGGTCGCGGCGAGCAGGACGGAGCCGTGGCTGTGTCCGGTGAGGACCACCGCGTTGCCGGAGTTGACGAGGTGGTGATGCGGCAGGTCAGTTCGGGAACGGCCCGCTCGGCGTAGCACGGTGGCGCGAAGGGGTGCGCGGCTCCGGGCCAGAAGGTGCCGAGGGGCACCGTCCGGGCGGCCGGGCTCATCGCATCGGGTGGCGCTTGGCGAACTCCCACACGATCGCGCTGGCGTCGGGGCCGGCGTGATCGGTGTAGCGGCCGTCGCCGTCCGGTCCCGGCCACGCGTGCCCCATGCCCTGGACGCGGTACGCCTCGACGACCGAAGAGCCGTCCGACGCCGTGATCGTCGAGTGCGTGTACGCGTGCCGACCCTGGGCGGCCGGCACGGACACCGTCTTCTCGGTCGGGTCGAGGCTGCCGTTGGGCAGCCCGTCGTCCACGAGGTCGCCCACCGCGGTCCAGTGGGCGACGAGGCGGGTGGCGACCAGGGGCGGCACGACCTCGTCCCGCTCACCCTGAATGATCAGCATCGGCACACGGCGGGCCCGCTCGCCCATCTGGGCCCTGGCCTGACGTGCCGTGTCCAGCGGCGACATCGAGCCCGGGTCGTCCGGGTCGACCTGGTTGAGCCCGTACTCCCCGCCGGCCACCGAGGTCACCGTGGCGAAGACGTCGGGGTGGGTGGCGGCGAGGATGACGGCGGTCCCCGCGCCCGACGAGGCCCCGGCGACGTGCACCCGCGCGGGATCCGCGTCGTACTCCTCGACCACCTGGCGGGCGACACCGGCGAGCAGTGCCGGCTCGCCGGTGTGCCGCTGTTGGTCCCGGGCGTCGCCGGAGTTCCAGCAGGCGATCACGTTGCGCGAGATCAGTTGTGTGGGATAGACGACGATGAAGCCCTCCCGGTCGGCCAGGCGGTTGAACTGCGTCGTGGACTTCATGGAGTTCCACCCGTAACCGGTCATCGCGCAGCCGTGGATCGCCATGACGACCGGCAACCCGGCCGTCCCGACCTGGTGGGGCGGAACGTGGACCTGGTAACGCTGCGACCCGGCGGCACCGGTGTAGACGTGGTTGCGGTCGCCGTCGTCCATCTGCCAGGGCAGGCCGAGTTGCAGGCCGGCGACGCCGAGGCTGGCGGCGGCCACGACGGTGACAAAGATGCCGGAGACGATCCGGAGCCATCGGCGTCGTGGACGACGCGGCGGGTGCGGCGGCGCGGTCACGCGGGCCTCCTTTTCCGTACGGGATCCAGCTCAGCTGGACGCGGTCGGGCTAACTTCGCGGAAGGACAGAGATGGCCACGATGGCGCTGTTGACGACGGTGGCCGTCACGGTGCGGGTCACGGCTGCCGCCGCGGCGTCGGCGCCCCAGTCGCCCTGTTCGAGTTCCTTGGCTCGGTTGATCACCGGTGCGGTCCACGGGATCTCGCGGTGGAACTGCGGGAGCGTCCCGCTCGCCGAGAGCAGTGCCGTGAGCGCGGCGACCCGGGCCTGCGGCCGCGCACCGTCCACGAGAACCTGCCGAACCTCGGCGAGCAGGCGGGCCCGTCGTTCGGTCCGACCGTCGCGCAGGGCCGTCGTCCGGAACAGGCCGAGCACCTTGTGGGGCTCCTGGTCGATGTCGCCGCGCGCGACGAGCCGCTGCAGGACCGGCTCGCGCAGGACGGGACCGATCGCGGCCAGTGCCGTCTGCACCCCTCGGGGTTTCTCGGCGAGGTAGTCGTAGGCCGGGCGGAGGAGGCCGTCCGACGGTGGGTGACCCGGCACGCCGCTGACCCGCCCCCGGTCCGTCGTGGTCAGGTGCTCGCCGAGGGCGAGTTCGGCGAGGACGGCTCCACCGAGGACGTAGAAGAGGGTGTTCTCGCCGGCGATGGTCCCGGACCTGGGTTGGAACAGGAGCAGCAGGAGGTCTTCGACGAGGGTCGGGGTGTCCGAGCGGGATGCGGTGGTCATCGTCGGGGCTCCCAGCGGAAGAGGCGGGTGGCGAGGTTGACGGCGATGACGACCCAGCCGAGCGTGGGCGCGAGCAGGAGCAGGGAGTCGGTGACGGCGACGCCGCCGTTCCAGGCGTTCATGATCAGTTCGGTGGCCGCGCCGCCGGGCAGCAACCGCTTGAGCCAGGCGAGGTTCTCGGTGCCGGAGATACCCACCCAGGTGGTCACGGCGATGACCCCGAGGGTGATGGGGAGGGTGGTGACCTGGGCGTGTTCAGGGGAGGTCGTCAGCCCGGCCGTGGCCAGCGCCAGGCCGATCAGCATGGCCAGGGTCGCGAGGATCGCCACCACCAGCAGGGCGACGTTCGACGGTCCACCCGCGACCACGGCCAGGGCGGTGAGGATCGCGGCCACCTGCACCGCCGCGATGACGAGTACGGGCAGCAGTAGGCCGGCGAGGATGCCGGGGTCGCTCTCGGCGGTGGAGCGCAGCCGCTTGAGGAAGAGGTTCTGCCGCCGGGAGGCCAGGGTGGTGACGGCCGTGGCGTAGAGGCCGAACGCGGCCACGGTGAACGTGACGATCGCGGCGATGTAGCCGAGGCTCCCGAGGGCGGCGTACGTCTCGTGCTGACGCACGAAGAACGCGCTGACCGCGACCGGGATGATGAGGCTGGTGATCAGTATCAGTCGGTTGCGGAAGATCTGGATCAGTTCGCTGGACGCGATGGACAACACGGGTGAGGCTCCTTCGGGATGCGCGGATCAGTTGCTGATGGCGCGGAAGACGTCGTCGAGCCGGGTCGGCCCGGCCGCCAGGTCGCGCAGTTCCACGGCGTGGGCCTGCGCCCAGCCGAGCAGCAGGTGCAGGTCCTTCTGCAGCTCGAAGGACTCGACGGTGACCTTCCCGTCGGCGTCCACGTCGGCCTGCAGCGGTAGCGGCGGCACCGGTGTGGCGAGGGAGAAGCGGATCACGCCGGGGAGGGTGCGGGTCAGCTCGGAGACGGTGCCCTCGCGATGGAGGACGCCCTGGTGCATGAGCCCGATCCGGTCGGCGCGCTGCTGCGCCTCCTCCAGGTAGTGCGTGGTGAGCACGATGGTCGATCCGTTCTCCCGGAGCCGGTCCACCGTTGCCCAGACGGCGTCGCGGGACTGGATGTCGAGGCCGGTGGTCGGCTCGTCCAGGAAGATCAGCTCCGGGGTGCCGTAGACCGCGGTGGCGAAGTCCAGCCGCCGCTTCTCCCCGCCGGACAGCTGCGAGACCTTGCGCCCGGCCCGGCCGGTGAGGTCGACCAGGTCGATCACCCGGTCGACGTCGTCGGTGCGCCGGGTGAGCCGGCCGATCAGGCCCACGGACTCACGTACGGTGAGGTCAGGGGAGAAACCGCTCTCCTGGAGCATGACGCCCATTCGGGGACGTGTCGCCTGCCGGTCGTCGGGGCGGTGCCCGAAGACGCGTACCGTGCCCGAGGTTGGCCTGCGGTGACCCTCGACGACTTCCAGGGTCGAGGTCTTCCCGGCTCCGTTGGTGCCCAGCAGTGCGTAGAGCTCTCCGGGGCGTACCTCGAAGGAAAGATCCTTCACGGCGTGGAAGTCGCCGTAGGTGAGGTTCAGCCGTTCGACTTCGATGACTGGTGTGGTGGACATGCACCAATGACAGCGCGGGCGGAGCCGTCCCGTCAGTGGCGCCGTGTCATCACCGCATGTGACGTGGTGTCACTGGTCGTGGCGTCCGGCTGGCCGATACTGGTCTGGTGACCGCCAGCTCACCGCGCTTCACCGAGTCGACGCAGGGAAGGCTGCGCCGGCTCAATCTCGCCACGTCACTGCCGCCGGTGGTGTTCGCCGCGGTGGTCCTGGTCTACACCGACACGCGTACCTGGTGGCACCTGATCATCCTCGCGCCGGGGGCCGCGGCGGCCCTGGTGGCCTTCGAACGGTGGACGGCCAACGACCTCGCCCGGGTCGTGCTGCCCTGCCTGGTCGTGGCCGCGGCGGTGTGGCCACTGGGAGTTCTGGTGAGCGGCAGCCCCAACGCCTACTGGGGGTTCTGCGCGGTGGGCTCCCTCGGCATGCGCGAGGTGCGACGGCACCGGAAGCTGGCGCTGGCCGGGCTGTTCGGCTATGTCGCGGCGGTCGGCGCGGCGCGGTTGCTGGTGCAGCGGGACGACATCGGCCACGTCCTGGTCACCTACGTTCTCATCCCGACCGTCCTGACCATTCTCGTGACGGTCTTCACCATCGTGGGCGAGCGGTTCTACGACCTCATCCGCGAGCTCGAACAGACCCGGGAACGTGAGGCGGAGCTGGCCGTGGTCCGGGAGCGCGTGCGGTTCGCCAGCGACCTGCACGACATCCAGGGCCACACCCTGCACGTGGTCAAGCTGAAGATCGCCCTGGCCCAGCGACTGCTGCTCCGGGACACCGCCCGGGTGGAGCAGGAGCTACGGGAGACGTACGCGCTGGTCAGCGACACCATTGCGCAGACCAAGGAACTCGCCTACGCACAACGACGGCTCAACCTCACCGCGGAGATCGAGAACGCGAAGAACCTGTTCGAAGCCGCTGGCATCCGGGTCCGGGTGACCCGGGAGGCCGAGGTCGACACCCGCGCCAGCGAACTGCTCGGCCAGGTGCTGCGCGAGACGACCACGAACATCCTGCGGCACGCGCAGGCCAGACAGGTGCAGATCACCCTCTCCGAGTCGGGCATCACCATCGTCAACGACGGGGTGAGCGCCACCGCGCCCCCGGAGCTGCGCGGGCTGGCGGCGCTGCGGCAACGGGTGGCGGACGACGGAGGCGAGCTGACCGTGCACCAGCAGCAGGGGACCTTCCGGACGGCGGCGACGTTCCCCGCCGCGCGTGCCGAGACGGAGCGGGGTGACGGCCGATGACCACAATCGTGCTCGCCGACGACGAGGCGCTGCTGCGCACCGCTCTGGCCGCGCTGCTGCCGATGGAGGGCGACGTCACCGTTCTCGCCGAGGCGTCCGACGGCGAGACGGCGGTCGAGGCCACCCTGCGGCCCGAGCCCGACGTGCTGGTCATCGACCTGGAGATGCCGGGCGTGGACGGTCTCGGCGCGGTCGCCGAGATCCGCCGTACGCGCCCGGAGCAGGTCGTCCTGATGCTGACCCGGCACGCCCGCCCCGGCGTGCTGCGCAAAGCACTGAAGCTCGGCGTCCAGGGCTTCGTCAGTAAATCCGCCGAGCCGGCGCACATCTCCTCGGTCATCGCCACCCTGCACGCGGGCAAACGCTGGATCGACCCGGACGTGTCCGCGCTTGCCGTCACCGAGGACAACCCCCTCACCGACCGTGAGGCCGACGTCCTGCGGGTCACCGGCGAGGGCTACTCGGTCGCCGACATCGCCGCCCGGCTCCACCTCGCCCCGGGCACCGTCCGCAACTACCTCTCCAACGCGATGCGCAAGACCCAGACCCGGACCCGCCACGAAGCGGCCCGCTACGCCCGCGAACACGACTGGCTGTGACCAGCAGGTGACCATGTCAGATCAGCATGGACACCGTCGTTTCCGTCTTCGACCGCATGCCGGATCCCTGCCACTGTCGAATCCTGTCCGACCGGCGCGCCCGCGTCGGACCCACGACACCGACAAGGAGCGATCATGATTCGTGCGACACACCGTCTGGTGGCCGCGGCGGCAGTGGTGTCCCTCGCCGCTTGCGGCCCCGCCGATGCCGCCGAGCAACCGGCCGACGACCCCGCCGCGACGGCCACCGCGTCCACCGCCGCCGACCCGAGCCCCGACTTCCGGCAGCTGGAGAAGAGGTTCGGCGCACGGCTGGGGGTCTACGCGATCGACACCGGCACCGGCCGCACCGTGCGGTACCGGGCCGACGAGCGGTTCGCGTACGCGTCGACGTTCAAGGCGTTGGCCGCCGCCGAGGTCCTCGACGAGACCACCGACAGCGAGATGGACCGGGTGGTGCGGTACTCGGCGGACGACCTGGTGACCTACTCGCCGATCACGGAGCAGCACGTCACCGAGGGCATGACGCTGCGCGCGATCGCCGACGCGGCCGTGCGGTACAGCGACAACACCGCCGGCAACCTGCTGTTGCGCCAGCTCGGCGGACCGCAGAAGTTCGAGAAGGAACTGCGCGAGGTGGGGGACAAGGTCACCGATCCGGCGCGCTACGAGACCGAGCTCAACGAGGCGAGGCCGGGTGATCGGCGGGACACCAGCACCGCGGCGGCCCTGGCCGAGGATCTGCGGGCGTACGCCGTGGGAGACGCCCTCGAACCGGCGGACCGCGACGTGCTCAACGGTTGGTTGCGGGGCAACACCACCGGCGGCGACCTGATCCGCGCCGGTGTGCCCGACGGCTGGGTCGTGGGGGACAAGACCGGTGCCGGCGGCTACGGCACCCGCAACGACATCGCGGTGATCTGGCCTCCGGACCGCGCGCCGATCGTCCTCGCGGTGCTGTCCAGTCGCGACCAGAAGGATGCCGACTACGACGACGCCCTGATCGCCCAGGCGGCCGAGGTCGTGATCGGCACGTTGTAGGTCCACCGACTCCGGTGACGCGGCCTGCTGGTCCTCGGCGCCGTCAACATCGCCATGGTGGTGCTGGTCTGGCTGCGCGAGCGGCGAGCCCGGGCCACCAGCGCGGACTAACCCCACCAGGGCAGGGTGCCGGTCCTCAGGTGATCGTGCAAACTCCGGGCGACCTGGGCCATCGTCGCCTCGCTGCCGGGCTGTGCGACGGCGGGGACCCGGGAGGCGGTGAGCGCGGCGACCGCGTACGACTGCCCGTCGGCATGATCCACCACCCCTACCTCGTGGCGCAGGTGCAGCAGCGTGCCGGTCTTCGACGACCAGCGGGACGCGTCAGAGGTGAAGTCGGGGGCGAGTCGCTGCCGGTGCAGGTTGTCCGCCAGCAGAGCGCGTACGCGGGCGGCGGTGTTCTCGTGGATCGTCGAGGGGCGCCACAGGGCGTGCAGCAGGTCGACGAAGGCCCGTGCCGACCCGGCGTTGGCGCGGGTGACGTCGAGCTGGGCGACGGGAGGGCCCTGCCCGGGGGTCGCCGCGCCGATGGCGAGGGAATGCGCCAGGTGCGCGTCGTCGGGGCCGAATCGTTCCGCCGGCGTCTCGGCGAGGTCGCCGACCCGGTGGCGCACGGCGATGCCCTCGATCCCTAGTCGCCGCAGCTCGGCGCTGACCGCAGCCGGCGGGACGAGGTCGAACAGGGCGTCGGCGGCGACCCCGTCGCTGACGGCGGTGCTCAGGTAGAGCAGGTCGTCCACGGCGACCCGCGCGGGATGGCGGAAGCGACTGATCCCGGTCGGGCCTGGTGTGGTGATCCGACCGGGCGCGACGTCGACAGGTGTCGCCGGGTCGAGTTCCCCGCGCCCGACCCGCTCCAGCACGGCGACCGCCAGCGGCACCTTGACCAGTGACGCTGTCGGGTACGGGGTGTCGGCGTCGAAGCCGATCTCCTGGCCGGTGTCGAGGTCGCGGACGAGGAAGGCACCGCGTAGTCCTGCCTCGTCCAGCAGGTCACGCGCGTTGCGTACGACGGTGGTGGCGCTCATGTCGCAGTCCCTTCCGGCCGGTCACCGGTTGTGCCGTCCCCGGCCGCACCCAGGCATCGTGCGATGTCCGCGTACAGGACGGTGCGGAGCTGGTCGAGGTCCTCGCGTGCCCCGGCGGCGACGGCGTACCCCCGTACGAGTCGCAGGCCGGCGAGGGGGCACCAGTGCAGCCCGAAGTCGTCGGCCTGCTGACGGGAGCACAGCAGCAGATCGGGGGAGCCGAGGGCCGCCGCGGCGGCGTCGACCAGGGATGGCGCGATCGACACCTGGGCCGGTGCCAGACCAGTCGACTGGCCGGCGCGGGTCAGCGGATCCCGCAGGTGCGCGACGTCGTCCTCGGGCTGGATCAGGATCCGGCGGCGTGCCTGCGTTCGGGCGCGGCCGGTGCGCAGCGTCTCCAGGAACACCGTCGGTGCCGGGAAGGGAGTCCGGGCGGCCAGCCCGAGCGGCACCCGCCAGAGCGCCGTCGCCTCCGGAACCGCCACGATCCCGGTACCGACCTCAAGGGTCTGGCAGAGCCGTGCGCGCTCCTGCGGACCAGCCGGCCGTACCTCCAGGTGGATCCGCTGCCGTCGGGCGGCGGCCACCAGGGCGGCGAGGCGGTGCGGCGGGCAGATTTCGGGTACGGCCACCCGCAGCGGCCGCAACCGGGCCCGCTCGGCGTCGTCGGCCATGGCGTCGGCGAGGTCGACCAGGCGTCGCGCTGTCGGCAGCATGTCCTGCCCGAACGGGGTCAGGCGGACCGCGCGGGAGGTCCGGTCGAACAGCCGCGACCCGAAGTGCTCCTCCAGGGCGGCGATGCGGCGGCTGGCCACCGACTGGGGGATTCCCGCTGCGGCGGCACCGGAGGTGAAGCTGCCGTGGCCGCTGACGGCGACGAAGGCCCGACACGCGGCGACGATGTCCATCCGCCGAACCTATACCCGGAACGCATGGACAAGGCCACAGGGATCACGATGGGCATCGTTCGGCGGCGCCCGAGCCGCCGGACCGCCCCGCATCGTCAGGGTCGGCGATACGATCCAGCAGGTGCCGAACCGGGGAGGAGGGCGCAGGATGCGGACATCAACGTCGGCTGCCGCGATCCGGGTGCTGGTGACCGGGGTACGCGGCAAGACGGGCGCACCGCTGGCCGAGCTGCTCGTGGCACGGCAGGGCGTCGAGGTGCGCGGCGGCACCAGGGATCCGTCCGGTCCCGGCATCAACGGCGTCCAGCCCACCGCCTTCTCGTGGGACGAACCGTCCGGTTGGGCGGCGGCGACCGACGGCGTCGACGCGGTCTACGTGGTCCGGCCGGACCGCGCGGACGCGCCGGAACTCATCGGTGCGCTGCTGGCCGAGATGGCGCCCCGGACCAAGGTCGTGCTGCTGTCCGACAAGGACGGTGGCCATCCGGGCGCTGACCAGCCGGGGCCCGCAGGCTGGGCGCCCCGCGTCGAGCGCGCGGTCCGCGACAGCGGGCGTCAGTGGACGATCCTGCGGCCGGGCTGGTTCATGCAGGTCTTCACCGACCCGCGCTTCTACCGCGACCAGATCACCGGTGCCGGCGAGCTGCCGTTTCCCAGCGGCGACGCTCTGGTGGCCTGGATCGACGCACGGGACATCGCGGCCGTCGCCGAGCGGGCTCTGCTCGATCCCGGGCACGCCGGTCAGACGTACCAGATATCCGGTCCGGAGGCCCTGTCGTTGCCGCGTACCGCGGAGTTGCTCTCCGCCGCGGCGGGACGTCCCGTGGCCCACCGGGACGTGACGATCGACGAGGCCGTTGCCGGCTCCGAGGGCTTCGAACGAGACCTCTCCGCGCTGACGTTCGAGCGTGTCCGCGCCGGCGGCTTCGCCGAGGTGACCGACACCGTCGAACACGTCACCGGCCGTCCGGCGCGTACGCTGCAGACCTTTCTCCGCGACGCCTTCCGCTCCTGAACCACGGTCCTGGCCGCCGACGGCCCGAGCTGCGGCGAAGGTCCCCTCATCCCGATGACGGCTTGGTTGCCGCCCGCGCCGCCCTTCGCCGCACGGAACCCGCCAGGAGCAGGACGGCCAGGACACCGCCGGCGCCGGGGCCGAGGATGGCCATCCACGACATCGACAGTCCGGTCCGCGCCTGATCGGCTTTCACCTGGGAGACCGGACGGTCAGGCTTCTTCTCGTCCGGGCCGACCAGGCGGCCGACCGACGCGTCGGGGGAGAGCGCGAAGCCCCAGTTCAGCAGCGCCGCCGCCTCGCCCAGGCTGCCCAGCGGCGCGGTCTCCGCGCCGAGCAGGGTCACGGCGAGCCGTCGTCCGTTGCGCTCGGCCACCCCCACGTACGTCTGCCGTGCCAGGTCGGTGAAGCCCGTCTTTCCGCCGAGCGTCCCCGGGTAGCGGTCCAGCAACGTGTTGTCGTGGGTGAGGGAGAGGCCGGGCCGTCCCGGCCCGGCCGGTATCTCCGCCACTCGGGTGGCGACGTACCGCCGGAAGTCCGCGCGGGCGTAGGTGGCCCGCGCGATCAACGCCAGGTCGTATGCGCTGGTGTACTGGCCGGGACCGTCCAGGCCGGACGGTGTCGCCGCGTGGGTCTGGTTCGCGCCCAGCCGGTGGGCCTCGTCGTTCATCGCCTGCACGCCGCCCGGCCGGCCGGTGCTGCCACCGCCGACACGGGCCAGCACGTTGGCGGCGTCGTTTCCCGACTTCAGGAGAAGCCCCAGCCACAGGCTCTCGATCGAGTACCGGCCGCCCGGCACCAGCCCCATCACCGAACTGGCCGGATCGAGATCGCGCAGATCCGCCCGGGTCACCTCGACCACCTGCGTCGGGTCGAGGTGCGGCATCAGGGCCGCGGCGAGCAACATCTTCTGCACGCTGGCCGGCGTGCGGCGTTCGTGCGGTCCGCAGCCACCCAGCACCGCGCCACTGTCGAGGTCGGCCACCAGCCACGAGGTGGCGGTCACCGCCGGGGCGTTCGACGCACCGGCCGGAATGGACAGTCCGGCAGTGGCCAGCGACTCGCCGCCCACGGCCAGGTCGGCGGGGTCGACCGGCGGCGGAGACGGTGCGGGCGGTGGGGCAACCGGCGGCTTCACGGCCGGGCAGGGCACGTACGGCGCGGCCAGTCGCGCCGGTGACGCGGGCACCACGGCGGGCGTGGTCAGACTGAGCGCCACCGCGACAACGCAAATGATGGTCACGTCAAAGGACCGTAATCGCCAATGATGCGGGCATGGCCCGGTCGCAGAAAGTGGTCCCGGGAGGGCGGGTATTCCCGGCCTTGGCCCGGACGGCACTGCTTCTATCGCCTTGTGCCGTTTCGCGTGGCTCCGAGGGCCCATGGGAACGGGCGTGCCAGCGATGTTTCGCTCATGACGTCGAAACGGATGTGAACAGGCATCACCAGCCCCTTGTACTCCGGCGAGACCCCGGTGTGTACGAACGCGACGAGTTCTGTGGTCCGGAAGCCCGGGGCGAACTCCACGCGTTTCACCGGGTCGCCGCAGGAGAGGCCGCGCCGGCTCGGGGAGCCCTTCGTCAGCGAGTACGCGTCGAGCCCATCGCCGAAGCGAGCACCAGTAGTCAGGTCCGCCACCGGCCGTACCGGCAGTGCCCGCCGCCGTTCATCCAGACGGGCAGGCGGATCTCGGACAGTGCGATGCTCCCGAGCTGCTCTGATCCGCAGGATGCCGGGTAGCCCCCGGTCGCACCGGCGTCAGTCAGCCGCCGTCGCCGGCTGCTGGACGATCGGAGATGCTCATGACCAGCCCGTTGGGCTCGCGGCGGCACCGCCCCAGCGATGATGTCCGGCGGCTGCACGCCGCGTTGCTGCGGATGCCCGTCGACATCGCCACCGACGAACTCGTCGACGCCCGGTACGGGCCGACCACCCGCCGCGGAGTGGCCGAACTCCAACGGGCGCACAAGCTGCCGGTGACCGGCGTTGTGGACGGGGCGACCCGGGACGTGGTGCAGATGGTGCTGGCCGAGCCGCCGTCCCGGTTCGTGGTGGTGGGCCGGGTGCGTTGGGCCGACGGGCGACCGGCGAACGCGCTGACGGTCGGCGCGTTCGACCGGGACCTGCGGCACGCCGAGCAACTCGGCGAGGCGAGCACCGGGGACGACGGGCTGTATCGCGTCGACTATTCGCGCGACCAGTTCACCCGCTCCGAGAAGCAGTCCGCTGACCTGTTCGTCCGGGTGTCCGCAGGCGATCGTGTCCTGTCCGACCCGCCGCTGAGCGCGGTGCTGTTCAACGCCCCCGAGCTGGCCGTGCTCACTGTGGATCTGTCCGGGGGTGGGGAGCGGGAACGCAGTGAGTACGAGCGGATCCTCGCCACGATCGTCCCGTTGCTCGGCGAGGTGCCGTTGTCCGAGCTGCGGCAGGACGACGAGGCCGAGGACGTGACGTTCCTGGCCGCCGAGACCGGACTGCCCGCGACGGCGCTGGCGCACTTCGGGGTGGCGCAGAAGCTGGCGGCGTCGTACAAGCTGCCGGCGATGTTCGGCTACGCGCTGCTCGCCGAGCGGACGCTGTTGACCGCGAGTCGTACCGGCGCCGCGCTGGCCCGGTTCGACGTCGATCTGAACACCGAGCTGCGGCCGCTGTACTACGACATCGCTCTGCTCGACGAGGACACCGTCCGCAACGCCGTCGCCGACGCCGTGCGCCACCGGTACGTTCCCAAGGACGTGCTCGGCGAGCTGGACCGGATCCTCGAGATGCTGGCCCGGGTGCGGTTGGAGGCCGAGGAGTACGTCGCGCAGGAACGGCCGAAGGTGTTGTACGGGCGGGTGGAGCGGTTCCTCGTCGACGGGGCGCACGAGCGGGTGCAGAGTCTCCTCGCCACCGACGCCGCCGGTGACCTGCCCGGGCTGATCGCCCGGCTGGCCGACGCGGCGGTGTTTCTCGACCGGTCGGTCGCCGAGGCGGCCGGCGCGGCGAGCGTGCTGGCCGACGTGTTGGGCTACGACGAGACGATCGTCGACCGGGTCCGCCACCGCGAGGGGATCGAGCGGGCGGCTGACGTACGCCGGCTGGCCCGGCTGGCCCCGGCGGACTGGCGCCGGGTGTTGGGGGACAGCACCGCTGATGTCCGGGTCGCCGGTCAGCCGGTCCGGCCGGAGCTGATCGACCTGCACGCCGGCGCGCTGGCCCGCAAGCTGGAGCGGCGCTATCCCACCACTGCCTTCACCGCGCAGCTCGAACGCGATGCGGGCGCCACGGTCGGGACGGCAGCCGACGCCGACCCGGCAGCCGACGCCGCGGGCGGGCGGGCCGACGGCAGCGACGAGCGGGCCAGCGTGGCTGAGCGCGCCTTCGGTGGGCACCGGGACGTGGTGCTCGAACTGCTCACCGCGAACCCGGATTTCGACCTCGCGACCGGCAACGTGGAGCGGCTGCTGCGCGACCACCCGGAGCGGCTGCGCACCGGGCGACCGGCGCTCAAGGCCGCACAGCGGATCTTCAAGCTGGCGCCGACGTACCGGCAGACCACGGCGTTGCTGGGGGCCAACGTGCCGTCGGCGGCCCGGATCCACGCCCTCGGCGAGACCCGGTTCGTGGCCACCGCCGTGGACACCGGCCGGTTCACCGACGAGCAGGCCCGGTCGGTGTACCGCCGGGCGGTGGACGTGCATGTGGCGAGCGGGCTGCTGGCCGGCGAACTCCAGAGCGCGGCGCGGGCGCTGCCGGTCCAGGCGTTGGGTGGTTCGGCGGCTCCGGACC
>NZ_JAGPXZ010000650.1:0-3566 GCF_018070305.1 Micromonospora sp. M51
CTCCAGGAGGCGTACCTGCGCTGGCTGGGTGTGGACCGGGCACGGGTCGACGAGCCGCGCCGGTACCTGTCCCGGGTGGTCACCCGGTTGGCAGTGGACCGCCTACGCGCCCGGCAGGCGGCCCGCGAGACGTACGTGGGCACGTGGCTGCCCGAGCCGGTGCCGACCGCGCCCTCGCCGTTCGGGCCGTTGGACCGGGTGGAGCTGCGCGACTCGCTCTCCACCGCGTTGCTGCACGTCCTGGAGCGGCTCACCCCGCCGGAGCGGGCGGTGTACGTCCTGCACACGGCCTTCGACCTGCCGTACGCGGAGATCGCCGAGATCCTGGACCGGTCCGTCGCCGACTGCCGGCAGCTGTACCACCGGGCGACCGCCCGGGTACGCCAGGAGCAGCGCCGGTTCACCGCCAGCCGCCCGGAGCGGGACCGGCTGCTGAACGCGTTCCTCGCCGCCGCCCGCGACGGCGACCTGGCCACCCTCACCGACCTGGTGGCCGCCGACGCCACCGCCTGGAACGACGGCGGCGGGCGGGCCCGGGCCGCCCTCAACCCGGTCACCGGCGCGGACCGGATCGCCCGGTTCTACGCCGGGGTCTACGGCCCACGTCATCAGGAGACCCAGGAGCCGATCGAACTCACCGCGGAACCCGCGGTGCTGGTCACCCGCGCGGATGGCAGCCGGTACACGCTGACCATCGCCGCGGCCGACGGTCGGATCACCGGGATCTACGTGATCGGCAACCCGGCGAAGGTGCCGGCGACCGGCTGAATTCGGGCGTCAGTGGTGCCGGGGGCCCGTCAGTGGTGTCGGGCCCTCGGCCGGTGGGGGGTCAGCCCAGCTCGGGGAACCAGAGCGCGATCTCGCGCTTGGCGCTGTCCGTCGAGTCGGAGGCGTGCACGAGGTTCTCCCGGTTGGACAGCGACAGGTCACCGCGGATGGTGCCGGCGGCGGCCTTGCGCCCGTCGGTGGCCCCGACCAGCCCACGGACCACGTCGATGACCTGGTCGCCGGACAGCACCAGGGCGACCAACGGGCCGCCGGTCATGAAGTCCTTCAGCGGCGGGTAGAACGCCTTGTCGACGTGCTCGGCGTAGTGCTCGTCGGCGAGCGCGGCGTCCATCGTCCGGTGCACCATCGCGTCGATCCGCAGCCCCTTGCGCTCGAAGCGGGAGAGGACCTCGCCGACCAGGCCGCGGCGAACCGCGTCGGGCTTGATCAGAACGAGGCTGCGCTCTTCCGGGCTGTTGCTGGACACGCTGGGTTCCTCCTGTACGCGCTTCACGCTCGGGGTCGGTACGGTCAGCCTAGCGACCCGGCCCCGGCGTCGGCGCGGCGGCCGGTCTTTCCCCCGGTGGCCGATCCGGCCTAGCCTGGTCCTGACCCCCGGGAGGTCCACTGTGGCGAATGGCGGGAACCGACCCATCGCGCCGGTACGCAAGCTGATCGGCGCGGTGCTGGGCACCGTTGCCACGTTCGTCGTCCTCTTCGGCCTGGGCATGACCAGTTGGGCCATCGTGGCTCTCGGGGTCGCCCTGCTGGTGCTGGCGATCGCGCTGGCGACCGTACGCGGCGGCGGGCGTACCTGGGTGGTCGGCGTCGGGCACGTGCACAGCGCCTCGGAACCACCCACCCAGTACGCGTTCGGCCGCTGCGAACTCCAACTGGTGATCGACGCCCCGGGTCTGCCGCCCCGGTCCAAGAAGATCATCGAGCCGAGGGTGCCGGTCTCCAAGTGGCCGTCGCTGGGCCAGACCCTGCCGATCCGGGTCGCGTTGGACGACCAGCGGCACGTCAAGGTCCTCTGGGACGAGGTGCCGACCCACGCCGAGACCGCCGCCGCCGTCGCCGACCTCCCGCCGGAGTTCGCCGACGCGGAGGCGATGGACGAGGTGCTGATCCAGCAGGACGCGCCGCCGTGGGCCGACCGCGCACCGGACGACGACTTCCGCGAGGACTTCCGTGACCCGGTCGGTGACCCGTTCCGGGACCCGCTCGGTGACCCTGTGCGCGCCGACCCGCTGCGCACCGACTCCCGGCGTGACGATCTCCGGCGTGACGACGCGGGCGTCGTGGCCGAGGAACGCGAGCCCGTGGTGATGCACCAGAGCCCGGGCGGCCCGGTGGTGTTGGAGGGCGTCGTCGTCGAACCGCAGGCCGGCGGGCTGCCACGGCGGGCCACCCCAGCCCCCCGCTCACCCGCCGAGGAGCGCTTCGACGAACCCGTCGCGGACCGGTTCGACGCCACGGAGGACGACACTGTCATCCCGCCCTCCGACGACACCGTCGACCCGCCGGCGCAGCGCTTCGACCCGCCGCCCGCGCAGCGGTCCGGCCCCGGTGCGGCCGACCCGTTGGACCCGCTCGACCTTCCGCTGGACGATCCCTCCCCGGCCGGTGCCGCACCCGAGACGGTGACCGACGAGGAGTTCGACCGGGCGATCTTCGGGTTCGCCGCCGACTCGGCAGCGGATCCCGCCGCACCGATCAGCGGGGTGGGCCTCACCCTCCTGGTCACCGACCTGTCCCGGTCGCTCGGCTTCTACCGCGACGTGCTCGGCTTCAGCGAGGTCGACCAGGGCGCCCACAACGCCGTCCTCGCCTCCGGGGCGACCCGGATCGTGCTGCGCGAGGTGACCGGGGCGGCGCCCATCAGCCGCCGCCTCGTGCACGTCAACCTCGAGGTCAACGACATCGAGGCCGCGTACGAACGGTTGCGCGGGTCGGGCGTCCGCTTCACGTACGCGCCCCGGGTGGTCAACCGGGGCACCAAGCTGGAGGGCTGGGCGGCGGCCTTCCGTGACCCGGACGGCCACGGTGTCGCCCTCACCCAGTGGCGCGAACGCGCCGACGCCTGACCCGGCCCGCTCCCGCCTCCGGGCGTCGCCGACGGGTCGTCCTCAGCCGAGGATGACGCGGCGAACATGCAACGCGTACGCCCAGACCAGGGCGAAGATGATGCCCAGCCCGAGCAGCGACCAGTGCAGCAGACCGCCCAGCAGCAGCAGGCCCTGCAGCACGGTGCCGGCGTTCCAGGCCCACGGGCGGCGCATCATGCCGGCGAGCACCACGGCGGCCACCGCCAACGCCACCACCGCGCCGATCGCGGCGCCGCCGAGGTCACCGCCGACCACCCGGATCGGCTGGATCGCCAGCAGCAGCACCAGCGCCTCCAGGCTGAGCGTGCCCGCACCGAGACCGCGTACCGCCCGCTCCGGGTTGCGCAACCCGGAGCGCCGTGGCTGCCCGGCCGTGGGCTGCTCCCCCACCGGCGGCTCGACCGGCGGACCGGTCGGGTCCTCGGCGGTGTGCGGGTCCCGCTCCGGGCTGGTCATCGCTTCAGCAGCCGGCGCGCGTCGGCGACAGTCACCACGGACCCAGTGACCAGCACCCCGACCCCGCTCAGCTCACCGGGGACGTCCTCCTCGGCCATCGCCACCGCCAGCTCGATCGCATCCGGCATCTCCTCGGCCGAGGCCACCCGCTCCTCGCCGAAGATCTCGGCGGCCAGCGCGGCCAGCTGTTCCGTCGGCATCGCCCGTGGCGAGCTGTTGCGGGTGACCACCACC
>NZ_JAGPXZ010000651.1:0-3558 GCF_018070305.1 Micromonospora sp. M51
GGTCACGGCGCGGCCAGCGACGCCGAGTGGATCTCCGCAGCCGCCGAGGTGCTGACCACCGCGAAACTGACCACCCTGCTGCTGCCGGGCATCGGCACCATCGCCGACCTGAAGGCGGCGAAGGCGCTCGGGGTAACCAGCGTGCGGGTCGCCACCCACTGCACCGAGGCGGACATCTCCGCCCAGCACATCTCCTGGGCCCGCGAGAACGGCATGGACGTGGCCGGGTTCCTGATGATGTCGCACATGAACGACGCGGCCGGGCTGGCCGGTCAGGCCAAGCTGATGGAGTCGTACGGCGCGCACTGCGTCTACGTCACCGACTCCGGCGGGCGGCTGCTGATGTCCGACGTGGCGCAGCGAGTCGACGCGTACCGGCAGGTCCTCGCCCCGGACACGCAGATCGGCATCCACGCCCACCACAACCTGTCGCTCGGGGTGGCCAACAGCGTGCTCGCCGTCGAGCACGGGCGGGTCACCGGGTCCGCGCCGGTCGGCCCCGACGCGGCGCACGGCCGGACCGTCCGGGTCGACGCCTCGCTCGCCGGCATGGGCGCGGGCGCCGGAAACGCCCCGCTGGAGGTCTTCGTCGCGGTCGCCGAGCTGCACGGCTGGAAGCACGGCTGCGACGTGTTCGCGCTGATGGACGCGGCCGACGACATCGTCCGCCCGCTGCAGGACCGGCCGGTCCAGGTGGACCGGGAAACGCTCTCCCTGGGGTACGCGGGGGTCTACTCCAGCTTTTTGCGGCACGCCGAACGGGCGTCGGCGAAGTACGGCGTGGACGTCCGGTCGATCCTGGTCGAACTGGGCCGCCGCCGGATGGTCGGCGGCCAGGAGGACATGATCGTCGACGTCGCACTCGACCTGGCCGGCAACGAGCCGGCGGTGAGTGAGCCGGGTTTGCGAGCCCCGCAGCCGCGAACGGAAGGTGGCGCAGCATGATCGGACCGGACATCGCCGGGATCGCCGAGAAGTTGGGTACGGCGGCCGACACGGCCACCCCGATCCCGCAGCTCGCCGCCGAGACCGGCCTCGACGTGGACACCGCGTACGCCGTGCAGGCCGCGCTGCTGCACCGCCGGCTGAACGCCGGTGAACGGTTGGTCGGGTTGAAGATGGGGCTGACCAGCAGGGCGAAGATGGCCCAGGTCGGTGTGGACGAGGTGATCTGGGGGCGGCTCACCAACGCGATGCGGGTGCCCGACGGCGGCGCCGTGGACCCGGCCGCGTACATCCATCCCCGCGTCGAGCCGGAGGTGGCGTTCCTGCTGGACCGGCTGCCCGAGCCGGGCGAACCGGTCGGCGACTTCACCACGGCGGTCCGCGCTGTCGCCCCGGCCATCGAGTTGATCGACTCCCGGTACGCGGACTTCCGCTTCTCCCTGCCGGACGTGATCGCTGACAACACCTCTGCCGCCGCCTTCGTGATCGGGCCGTGGTCGCCGGTGCCGGCGGGGCTGGACAACCTCGGCGTGCTGCTGGAGGTCGACGGGCGGGTGGCGCAGGTCGGCTCGACGGCGGCGATCCTCGGTGACCCGCGTCGGGCGCTCGACGAGGGCATCCGGCTGGCGGGCGGGCACGGGGTGCGGCTGGAGTCGGGGTGGGTCTTCCTGGCCGGTGCCGCGACCGCCGCGGTGCCGTTGCGTCCCGGTGCCCATGTCCGCGCGGTCGTCGAGAAGCTCGGCACGGCGTCGCTCCGGGCGTCGTCGTGACCGCCCGGGTCGTCGCCGGGAAGGCCGTTCCTCGGGGGGCGTTTCCGCATGTCAAGGTGGCGGGTGGGTTCGTCTTCGTCTCCGGTACGTCGTCCCGGCGGCCGGACAACAGCTTCGCGGGCGTCGAGGTGGACGAGTTCGGCACCACGAACCTCGACATCCGGGTGCAGACGCGGGCCGTGATCGAGAACATCGGCGATCTGCTGCGCTCGGTCGGCGCGGACCTCACCGACCTCGTCCAGGTGACGACGTACCTGGTCAACATGAATGACTTCGGTGGTTACAACGAGGTGTGGGCGGAGTTCTTCGACGCCTCCGGACCGACCCGTACCACGGTGGCGGTGCACCAGCTGCCGCACCCGCACCTGCTGATCGAAATCCAGGCCGTGGCCCTTCTTCCCTCGGGAGGTCAGTCGTGAGTGAGATCGCCGAGCCGTTCAGCTTTCCGGGCTGGATCGCCGACAACCAGCACCTGTTGAAGCCCCCGGTGGGCAACAAGGAGATGTTCCCCGGCGGGGACGACTTCATCGTGATGGTGGTGGGCGGGCCGAATCAGCGCACCGACTTCCACGTGGACCCGTACGAGGAGTTCTTCTACCAGGTCAAGGGCAACATGCACATCAACCTGGTCACTCCCGAGGGGCCGCGTACGGTGCACGTGCGCGAGGGTCAGATGTGGATGCTGCCGCGCAACACCCCGCACTCCCCGCAGCGGCCCGAGGCCGGCTCGATCGGCGTGGTCGTCGAGCGGGTCCGCGAGGAGGGCACGCTGGAGACGTTCCAGTGGTACTGCCCCGAGTGCGGGCACAAGGTGCACGAGGTGGAGTTGCAGGTCCGCGACATCGCCGCCGACCTGCCGCCGGTGTTCCAGGCGTTCTACGCCGACGAGGCGGCGCGCACCTGCGCCAACTGCGGCACCCTGCACCCGGGTAAGGGCTGATGCCCGCAGCCGTTGTCGACGTGCACACGCACGTCGTACCGAAGGGGTGGCCGGACCTCGGCGCGGCGTGCGGCGGGTCCGGCTGGCCGTGGTTGCGGGTGGACTCCGAGCGCGCCGCCATGATCATGGTGGGGGAGACGGAGTTCCGCCCGGTCGGCGCGGAGTGCTGGGACGCCTCGACGCGACTGGCCGACATGGACGCCGACGGGGTGGCCGTGCAGGTGGTCTCGCCGACCCCGGTCTTCTTCAGCTACGACCGCCCGGCCGACCAGGCGGTCAAGGTCGCCCGGATCTTCAACGACCTGACCCTGGAGGTCACCGCGGCCGGCGGTGACCGGCTGGTGCCGTTCTGCCAGGTGCCGTTGCAGGACCCGGACGCCGCCTGCGCCGAGCTGGACCGCAGCCTCGCCGCCGGGCACGTGGGCGTGGAGATCGGCAACCACGTCGGCGACCGCGACCTGGACGACGCCGGTGTGGTCACCGTCCTGCAGCACTGCGCCGAGGTGGGCGCACCCGTCTTCGTCCACCCGTGGGACATGCCGGGCGGACCGCGACTGGACCGCTGGATGGCCCGGTGGCTCACCGGGATGCCCGCCGAGACGCACCTGTCGGTGCTGGCGATGATCCTCGGCGGGGTCTTCGACCGGGTGCCGCAGACGCTGCGGATCTGCTTCGCGCACGGTGGTGGCAGCTTCCCGTTCTGGCTGGGTCGCGCCGACAACGCCTGGCACCGCCGCGGCGACCTGGTCCGGGGCGCGTCCGCCGCCCCGCCCAGCAGTTACGTCGACCGGTTCAGCGTCGACTCGGTGGTCTTCACGCCGCCCGCGCTGCGGCTGTTAGTGGACACCATGGGGGAGGACCGGGTGCTGATCGGCAGCGACTACCCGTACCCGCTTGGCGAAC
>NZ_JAGPXZ010000652.1:0-3551 GCF_018070305.1 Micromonospora sp. M51
CGTTCGGGCCGACGGTGACCTTGTCCTGCACGTCGATCCAGGTGCCGCCGTCGACCGAGGGCCGGTCGGACGACAGCATGTTGAAGCGGCCCTTGTCGGTGAGGTACCCGTCGGCGGCCTTCAGGGCGAACGTGACGGCGGTGCGGCTGAAGTTGCGGACCGCCAGGTGCTCGGTCACTGCCTGCCCCGGGTCGAGGCTGGCGGTGATCCATCGGCGTTGGTCCGGGCCACTCGCGGTGGCCGGCTGGACCGTCCAGGTCAGGGCCTTGGGGTCCGGCTCCGCCGCCGCCGCGACCGGCGTGGCCGCAACCGCGAGGAACACGACGGTGAGGACGGCGAGCGCCCGGCGCAGCGGGGTGACGGTCATTCAGGTGGCCCTTCGGCACGGGGCTGGGCGGGGACCCGGTCCGGGCCCCCGCCCAGGCCACTACTCGAACAGTGAGAGTGTGAGGGTGGAGCTGTACTCGCCGGCCGCGACCTCGGCGGGCGTCCGCAGGTACAGGTCGGCGTTGACCGAGTACGAGTCGCTGGCGACGGCAGCGGAGTCGAAGGCCGAGACCAACAGCTCCTGGTCGACAAGGCCGACATTGTTGCCCGGCTGGGTCGGCTCGTCCAGGCTGGTCACCACCTCCTCGCCCTCGGTGACCAGGCCGGTCTCGCCGCCGTCGAGCAGGCGCGGCTTCCAACCGAAGTGGTCGGCGGTGATCGGCGCCTGACCGGCGACGCCCGCGAAGTCGGTCGCGCTGCCGAGCACCGCCCAGCTGGCGCCGTCGGGCACCTCGTCGGCGACTCGGGTGTCGGTGACCGTCACCGTCGGCAGAGTGCCGACGAACTGGCGTACCAGCAGGGTCGAGCCGTCCTCGGAGAGCGCGACGGCGTCGCCGGCGATCGACAGGGCGAGCACGCCCGGTTCCCTGATCTCGTCGATGTCGACGGTGACCCGCACGCTCGCGTCGTCACCGGGCTCGGCCAGCGCGGGCGACGGCAGCACCGCCGCCCCGGTCAGCACGGCGCCGACCGAGCAGGCCGCCAGCAACTGCCGCCGTTTGTCTGTGTTCATGTGAGCTCCGTTCTCTGCATGAGGGGTTATCCGCCGCAGGTGCCGGCGGGGTGTTGCACGGTGCGGACGGTCGTCACGTCCTGTCCGCCGATCGCCCCGGTCACCCGGACCGTCGCCGAACCCGCCGGCACCGACCCGGCCCGGGTGGTGAAGGACTGGTAGGCGTTCGCGCCGGGCGCGACCGCCGCGAAGGACCGCGTGCCGTACGGCGTCTCCATGCTCACGCCCACCGGCGCGTCATGGTCGTTGCGCACCTGCACCGCCACGTACGCCGTGCCACCGACGCACCGCGTCGACGCGGTGACCGTCACGGGCAGGTCGACGGTGGCCGACTGGAACGCCCAGGTGTCGATCTCGAAGAGATCCGCGCCGGCCGGGCCGGTGTAGGTGAAGTAGACGTCGTGCACGCCGCTGACGCCGGTGAGCTCGGCGCTCACCTCGGCCCACTGTCCGACCGGCGTGTCCACGGCGACAGTGCCGACGACGGGACCGTTGACGTCGTCCAGCCGGACCTGGACCTGCCCGCCGGCGGCGAGCGCACGCACCCGCGCCGTCAGGCTGCGCGCGCCGCTGTCCCCGAAGTTCACCGAGGACAGCGCCGTCCAGTCCCCGTTGTCGACGTCGCGGACCACCAGATTCGGTGCCGCACCACCGAACTGGGCGGAGCCGCCGTCGACCTTCGTGGTCGCGACGCCCTTGCTCCAGCCGAAGGTCTCGGCCTCGAAGACGCGGTACGGGTCGAAGTCCCGGACCTGGTCCACGCCGGCGTACGTGCCGACGACCTGCTGGATCGTGCCGTCCGGGTTGAAGGTCAACTCCTGGATGTGCGGGCTGCGGTACCCCTGGGTGGTGTTGCCGTTGATGCGCTTGTTCAGCGTCGGGGCGTGGTAGGTGAAGTAGTACCTGCCACCGAACTCGAACACCGACTGGTGGTTGTTGCCGCCGGTGCCGGCACCGAAGAACTGCGACTGGTTCGGGAAGAGCACACCGGCGTACGCCTCCTTCGGCCACGACATCGGGCCGTCGGAGATCATGTAGCCGATCTGCCCACCGCCGGGGTAACCGGGAAGGGGCTGCTGGCTGCCACCGAAGTCGTTCCCGCCGAAGTGCGAGGAGTACGAGAAGTAGTACTTGCCCTGGCGCTTGAAGACGTGCCCGGCCTCGAAGGCGACCGGGGCGTCCACCACCGCGGCCGTCCCCTCGGTCGACACCATGTCGTCGCCGAGCTCGATCGACCGGATGTTCTTCGGGTTGTTGAAGCGCTCGGCCGGCGGCATGCTCGTCGACGCGGGGCCACCACCGAAGTAGAGGTACGGCTGGCCGTCGTCGTCGACGAAGGGCGCCGGGTCGAACTTCCACGCGACGGCCTCGGCACCGGGGGTACGGCCGTCGATCAGCGTGCTGGTGCGCTCGCTGGTCCACGGGCCGAGCGGCGACGCACCCGTGATCACATTGCTGGAACCACCGCCGTTGGCGTAGTAGAGGAAGAACTTCTCCACCCCGTTCACCACCTTCTTGGTGATGCCCGGAGCCCACGAGTTGGCGGTGAACGGGGCCACCCCGTTCGGGCCGGCGACCTGGATCTCACCGTGGTCGGTCCAGTTCACGAGGTCCTCGGAGGAGATCACCGTGATCTGGTTGATGTCGCCGTAGTTGATCCCCGGCGAGACACCGGTGGTCGGGTTCGGGGCGTACCCCTGGGTGTCGTTGGTCATGTACATGTAGACCCGACCGTCGTGCACGAGACCGAAGCCGTCGGCGCCGAACTTGTGCCCGATCAACGGGTTGTGCTCCCCGGGCAGCTTGCCGACGACCTCGATGGTCTTCGACGCCGGGGCAGGCGGCGCGGCGCCGACCACCGACACGTCGTCGAGCGTGAAGTCCATGAGGTGCAGGGCCGGGTCCGTGGACGGGGTGCTCGTCCACGGGGTCTCGAAGAACAGGCGTGCCGTCGACACGCTCTGCGTCGCCGGGATCGTGAACGTTCCGCTGAACTGCGCCCACTGACCCTTCGTCGCCGTCACGCTGACCAGGTTGGTGTAGGTGCCGCCGCCGTAGTGCATGGTGGCGAAGAACTGCTTCGTGGCCGGTCCGCTCTCGTTCGCGTACTTGATGCGGGCCGTCAGGGTGTACGCCTGACCGGCCTGCACCTTGCCGCTGAGGTCCTGCATCGGGCCGGATCCGGTGGTCGCCCGGTTGGTGACGTGCGCGGCGGTCGCGCCGGAGAAGGCGTCCGAGGTGACGGACAACTGGGCGCCGTCGGCGGCGTTTCCGTTGTTGACGAACCAGTTGGCCAGGCCGTCCTCGAACCCGCCGTTGACGACGAGGTTCGTGTCGGCGGCCTGGACCGGCGCCGCGCCGGCGACGAACCCCGTGGCCAGCATCAGGCCCAGTGTCGCGAGCGCAGCTACCCGTCCTCGGGTCGCCCGTCGCAGTCGTTGTTCCACGAGACATCCTCCTTCATCTCTGACGTGCGGTCATCGGTGTACGG
>NZ_JAGPXZ010000653.1:0-3548 GCF_018070305.1 Micromonospora sp. M51
CTCCGACCCGGCTCGTACCTCCGACAAGGCCGCCACCGAGACCACCGCGGGCTCGCCGCCGGACGTCGGTGCAGGCAGTGGAGCCGCCCCGAGTGGCGACCCCGAGGCCGCCCCCGCGACGAGCGGTCCCGCCAGCGACACGGCCCGGCGCGGCGACACGAAGGCCGCCACCAAGCAGGACGCCGCCCAGGGCGGCAGCACCACCAGCGCCAGCACCGCCAAGGACAGCACCACGACCAAGGACACCGGCGCGACCAAGGGCGGTGACGCAGGCAAGGGCGCGAAGGGTGACGACGCCGACGGTCCGGACAAGGCCGACGGCGAGGCGAAGCCCGTCGGCCCGGAGCGTTGGGAGGCGTTCGCCTCCGCGCCGGAGCCACGGCCCTCCATCTTCACTAGGGCCGGCCGCGCCGTCGGTCGGTTCCTGATCCACGAGTGGACCCTGGCCACCCTCGCCGCCACGGCACTGGCCGTGCTGATGACCTGGCCGACGCTGCGCTATCCGCGCTACACCCTCCCGCAGGACTACTGGGACCCCAGCCTGCAGGCCTGGCAGATGGCCTGGTCCGGGCACATCCTGCTGGCCGACCCGGCGCGCCTGTGGCAGTCCAACACGTTCTTCCCCGAGCTGTGGAGCTTCGCGTTCTCCGACACCCTGCTCGGGTACGCCCCGGCCGGCATGCTCGGCAGCGGTCCCGAGGACGCCATCCTGCGCTACAACATCATGTTCGTGTTGGCGCACGCGCTCGCCACGCTCGGGGCGTACGCGTTGGCCCGACAGCTCGGGGCCGGCCGGATCGGTGCCGCCGTCGCCGGTGTGAGTTACACCTACGCGCCGTGGCTGCTGGCCCAGGCCGGGCACCTGCACGTGCTCTCCAACGGGGGCATCCCGCTGGCACTGGCGATGTTGGCGCGCGGGCACGGTTGGTCCCTCCGACACGGTTACCGGCCGGAGCGACGGCATGACGGCTGGGTCTACGCCGGTTGGCTGGTGGCGGCGTGGCAGCTCAGCCTCGGCTTCGGCATCGGGTTGCCGTTCGCGTACTTCCTGGCCGGCACGGTGCTGGTCGCTGCCGTCCTCTTCTTCGCGCGGCGGCTGCGCACCAGGCAGGCCGTTCCGTTCGGTCGCCGGCTGTTCACCGCCGATCTGCTCGGCGGGGTGTTGTTCGCCGGTATCGGCCTGTTGATGGCGTTCCCGTTCTACAAGGTGACCGAGCTGCACCCGTACGCCGAGCGCACCATCGCCGACATCAGCATCTTCTCGCCGCCGGCGTCGGGCTTCGTGACGGCGCCCGCGGAGTCGCGGATCTGGGGTGGGCTGCACGAGGGGGCCCGGGCGGCACTGCCGTGGCACCCGGAGATGACCCTCCTGCCGGGCTTCGTGCTCTACGCGCTCGCCGCAGGTGGGTTGTTCTTCTCGGTCTGGCGGCTGCGGCAGCGACTGCTGCTGCTGGTCGGGGTGCTGGTGACGATGGCCTTCGCGATGGGCACCCGCTTCTTCGACGGCACCTTCACCTACGTGCCACTCTTCGAGCACCTGCCGGGCTGGAGCGGGTTGCGTACCCCTGGGCGGTTGATGCTCTGGACCACGTTGTTGCTCGCCCTGCTCGCGGCGGGCGCGGTCACCGCGCTCACCGACCGGGTCCGCGAGTTGACCGCGCAACGGATCCCGTCCTGGCCAGGGCCGTGGCTGCGGATGGCCACCCTGCTGCCGCTGCTGCTGGTCACCGTCGAGGGCCTGAACACCACCCCGCATCCGGTGGTGCCGACCCAGCCGGCGGCGATGCGTTCGGCGGAAGGGCCGATGCTGGTGCTGCCCAGCAATCAGAGCCTGGACCAGCACGTGATGCTCTGGTCGACCAGCGGGTTCCCCGACGTGGTCAACGGTGGTAGCGGCTTCACGCCGCGCCAGCTCGACGACGTCCGTCGGGTGAGCCAGTCGTTCCCGGACCAGACGAGCGTCGACTACCTGCGCACGCTCGGCGTCCGCACTGTGGTGCTGCTGCGCGACCAGGTCGCCGGCACACCGTGGGAGATCACCATTGACGCCCCGGTCGAGTCGCTCGGCATCAGCCGGCAGGAGGTCGGGGACGCGGTCGTCTATCGGCTCTGAAGCTCTTCATGGGCGGGGTTTGCGGGGGGATCCCGCCCGGCTCCGGGCGGTCAGGCTTGATCCCTGCGCCGGGCGGGCTCCCCCGCAAACCCTGACGTGGTTCCGGCCGTAGTAGACCTTCAGGCTCTGGGTCAGGTGGTTGGGACGGGCTCGGGTTGCGGTTCGCTGCTCGTCTCTCTGCGGCGCCACCGGTCTGTCCAGGGCGCGTCTGGTGCGCCGTCGAGAACGCCGCCGTCCGGGTCGTCCGGGTAGGTGGCCCGCACCGCGTCCTGCTCGGGGTGCAGGATCTCCCGCACCACAAACCCGCAGAGCACCACCACAGTGGCCAGCCGCAACGTCGAGGCCAGCACGAACACACCCTCCGGGAAGACCGGACGGCTGGTCGCCGCGCCGAGCAGTTCGCCGTAGAAGGCGACGAAGTAGCAGACCTCGGCGATCTGCCAGGCCAGGAACGCGCCCCACTTCGGCCGGGCCAGCACCACCAGCGGAAGCAGCCAGAGGACGAACTGCTGCGACCAGACCTTGCTGAAGATGAGGAACGCCGCCACCACCAGGAAGCCGAGCTGAGCCAGCCGCGGTCGACGTGGTGCCCGCAGCGCCAGCACGGCCACGCCGAGGCAGGCCAACCCGAACAGCGCGTACGACAGGGTGTTGAGGGTGGGGATGTTGGCGTTCAGCCACTCGAACGGGCCGAGCTGGGCGGGGTCGTTGCCGACCTTGCCGTCCAGGTAGCGCCCGATGTACCAGAGCGTGCCCCAGTCGATCGGCCGGGTGGTGTTCAGCTCGAAGAACCGGTCCCAGTTCTCCGGGTACGCCCGGGCGGCCGGCAGGTTCACCAGCACCACGGCGGCGACCGCCGTACCGATGGCGGTGAGCGCGGCGCGGACCCGGTCGGCCCGTAGCGCCAGGATGAGGATCGGCCCGAGCAGGAACAGCGGCCAGAGTTTCGCGGCGCCGGCCAGCCCGAGCAGTACGCCGGCCACCGCCGGTCGTTTCCGGGCCCAGGCCAGCAGGCCGAAGGCGGCCAACCCGATGGCGAGCAGGTCCCAGTTGACGGTGGCGGTGAGCACCAGCGCCGGGGCCAGTGCGAACAGCGCCGCGTCCCAGGGTCGTCGGCGGCGCAGTGCCAGGATCACCGCCACCGTGGCCACCGCGAGCGCGCCCAGCACCAGCGCGTTGAGGTTGTAGAACCACTGCCCCTGGTTGATGCTCGGATCGCCGTCACCGATCGCGTGCACCGGCAGGCCCAGTGCCCCCATGAAGTAGCCGGTCAGCACCGGGTACTCCACCGGGTGGTCACGGTAGGGCACCTTGCCCTCGTTGAGACCTTCGGCGTAGTAGAGGGCGAGGACGTCGGTGTAGCAGAACCGGGTGTACTGGACGTTGTTCTGCCAGGCGCCGTCCTGACACGGCGACTTCTGCACCCAGTGCAGCG
>NZ_JAGPXZ010000654.1:0-3541 GCF_018070305.1 Micromonospora sp. M51
TGCCGGCACCGACCGGCTTCTGCGCGAAGAGGTCCCGGATCGCGTTGACGATGGCGGTCACCGGCTGGTGCTCGGCGAAGGCGCGCACCGGGCCGGGCATCGACGCGGTGGGCACGAAGGCCGAGCTGACGAACGGCAGGAAGATCAGCGGGTACGAGAACGCGCTCGCGCCGTCCACCGACTTCGCGGTGAGGCCGGGGATCACGGCGATCCAGGTCAGCGCCAGGGTGAACAGCAGCAGGATGCCGGCGACGGCGAGCCAGTCCAGCACCCCGGCGCCGGTGCGGAAGCCCATCACCAAAGCCACGAGGACGATCACGGCGAGCGAGATCAGGTTGGCGACCAGCGAGGTCAGCACGTGCGCCCACAGCACCGAGGATCGGGCGATCGGCATGGACTGGAACCGTTCGAAGATGCCGCCCTGCATGTCCAGGAACAGCCGGAAGGCGGTGTACGAGATGCCCGACGCGATGGTGATGAGCAGGATGCCGGGGAGCAGATAGTTCACGTACGAGTCGGAGCCGGTCTCGATCGCGCCGCCGAAGACGTAGACGAACAGCAGCAGGAAGGCGATCGGCATGACAGCGGTCGTGATGATGGTGTCCGGGCTGCGGGCGATGTGGCGCAGTGAGCGTCCCAGCAGGACCGTCGTGTCGCCGAGGAAGTGCTTGTTCATCGTTGTTCCTTCTCCGTCTTCGTGCCGACGAGGGTGAGGAAGACGTCCTCCAGGGTCGGCTGCTTCTCCACGTACTCGACCTGGGCGGGTGGCAGGAGCTGCTTGAGTTCGTCGAGGGTGCCGTTCACGACGATCCGGCCCTCGTGCAGGATCGCGATGCGGTCGGCGAGCTGCTCCGCCTCGTCGAGGTACTGGGTGGTGAGCAGCACTGTGGTGCCGCCACTGGCGAGTTCCCTGACCGCCTGCCACACCTCGATGCGCGCCTCCGGGTCCAGCCCGGTCGTCGGCTCGTCGAGGAAGATCACCGGCGGGTTCCCGATCAGGCTCATCGCGATGTCCAGCCGGCGACGCATGCCGCCGGAGTAGGTCCGCACCCTGCGGCTGCCCGCCTCGGTCAGCGAGAAGCGCCGCAGCAGGTCGTCAGCGATCACGCCGGGCTCACTGAGGTGCCGCAACCGGGCGACCAGGACCAGGTTCTCCCGGCCGGTGAGGATTTCGTCGACCGCCGCGAACCACGTCGAAGCCGGCAACCCGGGCGGTCCCCCCGTCGGCCTTCAGGAGCGTGGCCAGGATTCGCACCACGGTGGTCTTGCCGGCCCCGTTCGAGCCGAGCAGGGCGAAGATGCTGCCGCGCGCCACGTCGATGTCGACGCCGCGCAGCACCCTCAGCTGCTTGAACGACTTCTCCAGGCCGTGCACGTGGATCGCTGGCTGCTCGACCTGCGCTGTTGGTGGCGGGATGCTCATGGCGTCAGCATGGAGGGTTGACGCAGCGTCAAGGTCAAGCCCGCAGGCCGCCGACACCACAACCCGCACGCCGTCGCGATCCTGACTCTTCACCCCGATGTCACCGTCCGCTCCCACTGGTGACGTGTCGCCGTCCGCCCGCAGGAGTTGGCTGCGAGCCGTCGCACTTGTCCTGACCAGGAGCTGATCCGCGTGCCTTCCTCTCGTCGTACCTTCCTCGCCAGCGGCGCCGCCGCCGGCGTCGGCCTTGCCGTCGCGGGCGGCCTGCCGTCCCTGGCCCAGGCCAGCCCGGCCCGGCCGCACCCGCCGGTGAAGCCCGGCAACGTGCCCTTCCCGCCGCTGGTGGACGACCCCAAGGGAGTCCTGGCCCTGCCCAAGGGCTTCAGCTACACGGTGATCACCCGGACCGGCGTCACCCGGCTCGACCGCGGCCAGGGCGTGACCCCCTCGGACCACGACGGCATGGCCGTCTACGACGCCGGCCGGGGCCGGTACACCCTGATCCAGAACCACGAGATCGACCCGGGCGCCGAGTTCGGTGTGCCGCACGTCAAGGGGACCGTCTACGACGCGGGCGCCATCGACGCCGGCGGTTGCACAGTGATCAAGACCGACCTCGCGGGCCGCAACCTGGGTGAGTTCGTGGCGCTCTCCGGCACCATCTCCAACTGCGCCGGCGGGCCGACCCCCTGGGGCACCTGGCTCACCTGCGAGGAGACCGAGGACCGGGCCGGCGACAAGTGGGAAGAGGGCAACCGCTCCGGCGTCTACCAGAAGGACCACGGCTACGTCTTCGAGGTGTGGGCCGACGGCAGCGCCGACCCGAAGCCGATCAAGTGCCTGGGCCGCTACTCCCACGAGGCTCTGGCCGTCGACAGGGACCGCACCCGGATCTACCTCTCCGAGGACGCCGACGGGCCCAACGGCCTCTTCTACCGCTGGACGGCGCCGCACGGCGTCAAGCTGGGCCCGGGCGTGCTCACCCGCCTCGCACCGAACGCCGGTGTCCTCGCCGCCATGCAGATCATCATGGACGACGGTTCGGTGCTGCCGGACGTCGCGTACCTGACCTCCGCCCAGTTGGGCCGCCCCTTCCCGGTCCGCTGGATCGAGGTGCCGAACCGCGACGCACGCACCACGTCGGTACGCGAGCAGTTCGCCGACGGCCAGGTCACCCGGGGACGCAAGTTCGAGGGCGTGTGGGCCACCGACGAGGGCGTGTACGTGGTCAACTCGTACGCCTGGGACGAGGGTGACCTGCCGGCGGACGCGGCGCCGCACGACGGCATGGTGTGGTTCTACAACTTCAAGGACCAGACCATCCAGTTGGTGACGTACTTCCCGCACCAGACCCAGTCCGAGGAGGGCACGGCGGTCAGGTACACCGACCTCACCTTCGACGGCCCGGACAACGTGACGGTCACCCCGTGGGGCAGCCTCGTGCTCGCCGAGGACGGCTCCGGCGCCTCGCACGTGCTCAGCACCATCCCGGGCGGCCCGACGTACCCGATCGCCCGCAACCAGCTCAACGACTCGGAGTTCTGCGGGCCGACCTTCAGCGCCGACGGCAAGGTGCTCTTCGTCAACATGCAGGACCCGGGCCTCACCCTGGCCATCACCGGTCCGTGGGAGAAGTACCTGGGCTGACCGAGCCCGCACGGAGGGGGCCAGGCGACTCGCCTGGCCCCCGCACTCACTCCACCTTGGTGAGAAGTGGTTTCCCCTTCTCGACGACGTACGTGGCCAGCTCGACAGCGATACCGTCGCCGACATTGCGGGCCTGGTGGTGCACGCCGTACGGAACGGTCAGCGCGTCGCCGGGATTGCACACCACGGGCGGCTGCCCCTCAAGCCGGTATTCCAGCGTTCCCTGCAGAACGCAGATGATTTCCTCGCCGGGGTGGAAGTGCTTGAACGGTGGCGAATCCGGCGTGAACTCCACCCGGGTCTGAATGACCTCCCGCCCGGGGATGCTGAGGTCGTGCCGTTGCAGGTCGATCCGCCACAGCCCCGGCGCTGACTCCACCGCCGTGGGGCTGATCCCCGCAGGTCGATCCTTGCTGCTCATGACGGCCTCCTGTCAGCCGTCGGGCCGACGGCCACCACTCAGATGTGGTG
>NZ_JAGPXZ010000655.1:0-3539 GCF_018070305.1 Micromonospora sp. M51
GGACCCGGCAGTGCGCCCGCATGAACTCCCAGCCCAGCTCGGGCGTCCAGCGCTCGCCCGGGTGGAAGCCGAAGGGGTTGTCCTTCGGGATCTCCAGCTCCAGGTGCATGCCGATGTCCACGATCACCCGTGCCGCGCGCATCGCCTGGCCGTCGAGCATGCCCAGCTTGTCGCCCGGGTCGTCCAGGTAACCCAGCTCGTCCATCAACCGCTCCGAGTAGAGCGCCCAGCCCTCGCCGTGCCCGGAGACCCAGCAGAGCAGCCGCTGCCAGCGGTTGAGCAGGTCGGCCCGGACGGCGGTCTGCGCCACCTGGAGATGGTGACCGGGCACGCCCTCGTGGTAGACGGTGGTCACCTCCCGCCAGGTGGAGAAGTCGGTGATGCCCTGCGGCACCGCCCACCACATCCGACCCGGGCGGGAGAAGTCCTCACTGGGGCCGGTGTAGTAGATGGCGCCGTCGCTGGTCGGGGCGAGGCAGCACTCGATGTGGCGGACCTGCTCCGGGATGTCGAAGTGGGTGCCGTGCAGTTCGGTGATCGCCTTGTCGGCCAGCGCCTGCATCCAGTCCCGGAAGGCCTCCTTGCCCTGGATGGTCCGGGCCGGGTCGGCGTCCAACCGGGCCACTGCCTCGTCGACTGTGGCACCGGAGCCGGCGATGCGCCCCGCCACGACGCGCATCTCCTCCTCCAGCCGGGCCAGCTCCGCGAAACCCCAGGCGTACGTCTCGTCCAGGTCGACCTTGGCGCCGAGGAAGTACTGAGAGGCGAGCTCGTAGCGCTCCCGGCCGGCGGCCTGCTTGTCCCGCCCGTGCGGGGCCAGCTCGGTACGCAGGAACTGGCCGAACTCGGCGGTCGCCGCCGTCGCCGATGCCGCGCCCCGACGCAGCTCCGAGCCGAGCGTGCCCTCCGCTCCCAGCCGCTCGACCAGCCCGTGGAAGAAGTTGTCACCGGTCGGGTCGACCCAGATGTCGCACTGCTTGGCCACCTCGACCAACTGCACCTTCGAGCTGACCGCACCGGCGGCGAGCGCCTCGCGCAGGGTGGTCTTGTAGCCCTCCAGGGCGGCGCCGAAACCGTTGAGCCGGGCGGCGATGTTGGCCTGGTCGTCGCTGGTCGCGGTGGGCATCAGGTCGAACACCATGCGGATCTCGTGCAGCCCGCTGGTGATCACACTGACCTCGCTGGTCACCTCGCCGGCGTCGTACCGGGCGAGATCCAGGCCGAGTCGTTCCTGCATGGCCTCCTTGGCGGTCCGTTCCGATTCGGTCTCCGGCTCGGTCACCTCCAGCTCGGCGAGCGTCCGGCGGGTGAGGTCCGCGCGGGCCCGGTAGCCGTCGGGCGACAGGTCGTCGAGCTGATCGTCATGGCCGGCGATGCCGACGAAGGTCGCGCCGGTGGGGCTCAACGGCGCCCACTCGGCCACGTAGCGGTTGGCGAGTTCATCAATTCGTCCCACGCTGCGACACTACGTGACCGCCCCACCGCTTTGTCGCCGACGTTTGTTGTGTTCGAGCTGCGGGTTCGGGCACGGCGTGACGGCCGAAAGGCGCGCGACTTTGTCGTACGGTTACGGCAGAGTGTCAGGGGTGACCACCGATACCACTCCTGACAAAGCGCCGGTCCGCGCCTGGCTGCCCGGCTTCGTCGCCCTCGCCGCGATCTGGGGCTCCAGTTTCCTGTTCATCAAGGTCGGGGTGGCCGAGCTGCACCCTGTTCAACTCACCCTCTACCGGGTCCTCGCCGGGGCGCTGACTCTGCTGGTGGTCCTCGCCGTGCTCCGCGACCGACTGCCCCGCGAGCCACGGGTCTGGGCGCACCTGACCGTCGTCGCCGCCTTCGGCGTGTCAGTGCCGTTCACCCTCTTCGGTTACGGGGAGCAGCGGGTCGAGTCGATGCTGGCCGGCATCTGGAACGCCACCACCCCGTTGATCGTGCTGCCGCTGGCGGTGCTGGTCTTCCGCACCGAGCGACTCACGGTGCGCCGGGCGGTCGGGCTCGGGCTCGGTTTCGTCGGGGTGCTGGTGGTGCTCGGGGTCTGGGAGGGCATCGGCGGGGCACACTTCGTCGGGCAGCTCATGTGCTTCGGCGCGGCGGCCTGCTACGGCGTGGCCATCCCGTACCAGAAGCGGTTCGTCGCCGGCAGCACGCACTCGGGTCTGTCGCTCTCCACCGCGCAACTGCTGCTCGCCGCCGCGCAGTTGGCAATCGTCACCCCCTTCGTCGCCGGCCTGCCGCCGCTGCCCACCGAGCTTTCGGCGGGGGTGGTGGCGAGCGTGCTGACCCTCGGCGCGCTCGGCACCGGCCTCGCGTTCGTGATCAACATGCGCAACATCCGGGTGGCCGGCGCGAGCACCGCGTCCACCGTCACGTACCTGATCCCGATCTTCGCGGTGCTGATCGGTGCCGTGGCGCTCGACGAACGACTCAACTGGCACCAACCGGTCGGCGCGCTGATCGTGCTGCTCGGGGTCGCGGTCTCGCAGGGGATGTTCAGTCGCCGCCGGACCAGCCCGGTGGTCGGCGTCGGCGCACCCGCCACCCCGGCCGCCGAACCCGCCCGCCGCTGAGCGACCACCTGATCGACACGGCTTTTCAGAAATCGGGGTGTCCGGCGGACCCGGACACCCCGATGTCCAGAAACGCGAGTGGATCAGCGCCGGTCGTGCGTCCAGGCCACCAGTTGCTCCGCCGACCACGTGTTGACCACCCGGTCGGCGGGGACACCGCACAGTGCCGCGCGTTCGCAGCCGAACCGCTGCCAGTCGAGCTGGCCGGGCGCGTGCGCATCGGTGTTGATGGCGAACCGGCAGCCGGCCTCCAACGCGCGGCGGATCAGACGCTTCGGTGGGTCCTGCCGCTCCGGCCGAGAGTTGATCTCGACGGCGGTGTCGTGCTCGGCGCAGGCGGCGAAGACGGCGTCCGCGTCGAAGTCGCTCTCCGCCCGGGTACGCGCCCGGTGCCCCCGATCGCCCGGACCGGTCACCCCGGCGGGCCGGGACGACACCATCCGGCCGGTGACGTGGCCGAGGATGTCCAGGTGCGGGTTGGCAACCGCCTTCACCATGCGCCGGGTCATCTTCGACCGCTCGTCCTTCAGCCCGCTGTGCACCGACCCGACCACCACATCGAGGCGCGCCAGCAGGTCGTCGTCCTGGTCCAGGGAGCCGTCAGCGAGGATGTCCACCTCGATCCCGGTGAGGATCCGGAAACCCTCGGGCAGCGCCGCGTTGACCTGCGCCACATGGTCGAGCTGCTGGCGCAGCCGGGCCGCGGTCAGCCCCCGGGCCACCGTCAGCCGGGGCGAGTGGTCGGTCAGCACCAGATACTCGTGGCCCAACTCCACCGCGGCCAACGCCATCTCCTCGATGGGCGAACCGCCGTCGGACCAGTCCGAATGGGTGTGGCAGTCGCCGCGCAGGGCGGCGCGCAGCGCCGTGGCCTCGGCGTCCAGGTCGCTGCCCTCGGTCGCCACCAGCCGGCGCAGGTAGACCGGCTCCTCACCGGCGAGGGACTCCGCCACACAGCGGGCCGTCACGTCA
>NZ_JAGPXZ010000656.1:0-3527 GCF_018070305.1 Micromonospora sp. M51
CGAAGCGCCAGCTGATCTTCACATCATGTCAGCCACTGACCCGTTGGCCGTCTCGTCCGTTCGGCGGTTGATCACCTGCGGGCCGGACCGCCCGCCCGGGCTCGCTGGCCGGACACGGTCACCGCGCGGCCGGGGCGGACTTCGCGGCACGGTGCTGCCGTCGGGCCGGTGGACGGGTTCGCCGTCACTGACGGATGTCCAGGGCGCCGATCAGCCCGTCGCGCAGCGTGAACCGGTACCGCAGCTCGACCGGGCTGCCGGGGAAGTCGCCGGACACCCGGGTGAGGGCCAGGTACGAATCGCCCGCCTGCGGGGTGAGGCGGACCGGCTCGGCGGTGTACGAGTACGCGTCCATGGTCTTCTGCCGCCAGGAGCGGATCGAGGCCCGCCCGTCGTACAGCCGGTCCTCGTCGGCGACGCTGGCGGTGTCGGCGAAGCAGGCGACGAAGGCGTCCAGGTCCCGGTCGTTGACGGCCCGGAAGTACCGGTCGATCACGTCGGGCAGGTCGAGGGCCATCTGCTCCTCCTGCGGCACGGGCCGCCGTCGGGCAGCCGTCGGGTTCCCGGTCCGACCTCACCGTACGAGAAGCCGACGGCGTCGCGCGGGGCAACCAGCAGAACCATCGCGCCGGCCGCCGGGTTTGCTGCCGCGTGGCCCGGGTAGCCACGCGTCTCCGAGGCGAAGGGCGGGGACATGGCCGAGCTGGCGTTCGTCGACAAGGTTGCGGCACGCGCGAATGTTTCGCCGGAGCAGGCGCGCCCGCTCACCGAGGCGGTCCTGCGGACCCTCACCGAGCGGCTCAGCGGCGGGGAGGCGGGCGCGTTGGCCCCCCACCTGGCCGACGAACTGAGCCCGCTGCTGGTCAAGGCGGCCGAGCCGGCCGAAACGTTCGACTACGACGAGTTCCTGCGCCGGGTGGCCGACCGCGCCGGGATCGACCGCCCAACCGCCGAGCGGGGCACCCGCGCGGTGTTGCAGTCGTTGCACCGGGTGGTCGGGCACCGGGAGTTCGAGGACGCGCTGGCCCAGTTGCCGGCGGACCTGCGGGCGCTGGCGCAGCCGCTGCCGCTCGGCCCCTGACCGACGCCTCGGAGCGCCTCCCACAGGATGCCGGGGCGGGGGTCTTCTCCGCGCGGGGCCGACCGGGGGATGATGCCGGTGCGACAGCGGTCAACCGTGGAGGTCAGGCGATGGCGACGCGTACCCCGGAGGGTGTGGACGCCGCGCGGGCCCGGCGGCGTGGCGGTCTGCTGGTCGTCGCCTTCGGCCTGCTGGCGTACGCCGGGACGACAGCTGTCGACGCGCCGACCCGCGCTCTGGGGCTGTCCTGGTCGATCATCGGAGCGGCCGGCGCGCTCGGCGTGCTGACCATCATGGTCGCGGCCCGCCGCCGGGCGGTGCGCCTCGCGGACGCCGCCCGCCTGATGATGGCGGTGGCGGCGCTCGCCGCGCTGGCCGTCGGGGTCGCGTTGGCGCCCCGCGGCGCCGAGCGCGGATTCGTCATCGCGGTGACCGGGGTGCTGGCCGCGGCGCTGGCGGCGTCCGCGTTGCTCGCCGGTGACCTGCGGCCAAAGGGCCGGGGCGCGGCCTGACCCGCCGATCAGGCCACGCCCCCACGTCCGACTGTCAGCCGGTCACCCCGCTGCTGACCACCCACTTCTGGTGTGCGCCGCCCGCATAGGTGCCGAGCTGGATGTGGGTGCCCTCGGCGGTGTTGCCGCCGGCGGCCTCCATGATCTTCCCGGACTGCGGGTTGCGGATCGACCCGTCGCTCTGCGGTTGCCAGACCTGCGCGCCGGTGCCGTTGCAGGTCCAGAGCTGGATCTTCGTGCCGTTCGCGGTGCCCGCATTGTCCACGTCCAGGCACTTGCCGAGCGCGCGGTAGGTGTCGCCGACCCGGGTCCACGACTGCGCGGCGGTGTTGTTGCAGGTCCAGAGCTGGATCTTCGTACCGTCGGCGGTGCCCGAGTTGTCGACGTCCAGGCACCTGCCGCCGACGCCGGTGATGGTGCCGCCGCTCGGCGGTGGCGGACTGCCCGGGATGGAGTTGAGCGTGTACCACGCCTCGGTGCTCCACAGTGACTGGCCGGTGGTGGAGGTGAACGGGCGCGGCGAGCGCAGGTGCACCACCCGACCGGCCTTGCGACCGGGCACCACCAGGGTGACCTTCTTTCCGTCCGAGGAGAGGGTGGCCGAGGTGACGGTCAGCGTCTCCTCGTCGATCTTCGGCCCGCCGTAGGCCGACGTCGCCACGTACCGCCATTGCTTGATCTTGTAGCGCGCGGCCAGTTCGGCGGCGGTCCCCGCCGAGACGGGCTGGGTGTACTCCACCTCGAAGCCGGTGGTGGTGGCGCGCATCGCGAGCATCTCGAACGTGGTGGAATTGTTCGGGGTGAGCTTCTGCAGGCCGTACGACAGTTTGCCGCTCTGGCCCCAGTTGCCGCCCGCGCCGAGCCCGCCGACGTAGATCGCGCCGTCCGGGCCGATGTTGACCTCGGAGACACCCGCCTCCAGGCCCTGGGTGAGCCGGAACAGGGCGCCCTGGTACTCGCCGTTGACCTTCTCCACGTTCGCCCGTTGCAGGCCACCGTAGGTCACGTCGCCGATCACGAACTGGCCGGCGTACCGGCCGCTGGTCAGGTAGAGCGGCGTGCTGGGCGAGTTGGCGATCTCGTTCTGCGGCATCCAGAGCACCGGCTGCGTGACCGGGGCGGTGTCGAACGGCCCCGCCGGGTTCGTGTAGTGGTTGAAGAACCGGCCCTGCTTGACGTGCACCAGCTTCGACGAGGGCAGCCAGCCGCCCTGGTTGTCGGTGACGAAGAGGCCGCCCTCCGGACCCCAGCCGATGCCGTGCGGCGTACGCAGGCCGCCGGCGACGTAACTGACCGCGCCGGTGTCCTTGTTGACCTTGATGGTGGTGCCCCGGTTGGTGGCGGGTTGCGGGTTGGTGGTGGCGCCGCCGGAGTTGATCGACACCGACAGGTTCAGGTAGAAGAACCCGTCGGCGTAGAGCAGGCCGAAGGCGAACTCGTGGAAGTTGCCGCCGTAGGGCCAGGTGGCAACGGTTTCCAGGCGCTCGGCCGCCTCGTCGCCGCCGGTGTTCACCAGCCGGGTCAACCGCTGTTTCTCGGTCACGTAGACCACCCCGTCGACGACCTTGAGCCCCATCGGTTCCTTCAGGCCGCCGGCGATCTTCTTGGTGGTGACGGTGCCGGGGCTGGTCGAGCCGCCGGTGTTGCCGAGGATCCAGACCTCGCCGTCCTGGGAGGTGCCGGACTGGTCGCTACCGCCCCAGGTGCTGATGACGAGCCGGCCGTCGGCCAGCCAGTCCATCCCGGTGACCTTCGGCTGGAAGCCGCTGGGCCGCAGGTTGGTCAGCGTGTAGCCGGGGTGCACGCCGGTCAGCGGCAGCCCGTCGCCGGGGGAGTCGAAGACCCCTTCGCACTCCTTGCGGCCGGGCGCGGTCACCCGGACCACGCCGGCGTCGGTGCTCAGCGCCGAGTTCGGTACGACCACGAAGGCCGAC
>NZ_JAGPXZ010000657.1:0-3519 GCF_018070305.1 Micromonospora sp. M51
GCCGACACGCTGGGCGCGCACGACGCCAACCGGCTCGGCGAGGCCCGCGCCAAGACGGCCCCGTCGGTCACCCTGATCGACGCCCCCGAGAAGGGTGAGGCGGGGGACGTCGCCGACAGCCTGACCAAGCTCGGCGGGACGGTCAGCCAGCGGCAGGACCGGGTCGGCTTCGTGCTGGCCAAGGTCCCGACCGACAGCGTTCTCAAGGCGGCGCGGCTGCCCGGCGTCTCGGCCGTCGACCTGGACGAGGTCATCCAACTGCCGGACCCGACCCCGGAACGCACCACCACCGGCACCGCTGGCGCTCGGCAGGCCACCGTCGGGGCGCCGGGAGCGACCACCCCGGCCGACAACCCGTACATGCCGACGAACGAGACCGGCGCGGTGGCGTTCACCGCGGCCCACCCGGAGTGGGACGGCCGGGGCGTCACGATCGGCATCATGGACTCCGGCGTGGACCTGGCCCACCCGGCCCTGCAGCAGACCACCACCGGCGAGCGCAAGATCGTCGACTGGGTCACCGCCACCGACCCGCTGGAGGACGGCACCTGGCGGCGGATGCAGGCCGAGGTCGCCGGCCCGTCGTTCACCATCGCCGGTGGCACCTGGACGGCGCCGGCCGGCGCGTACCGGTTCAACCTGTTCAGCGAGTCGGTGACCACCAACAGCGACGCCCGGGGTGACGTCAACCGCGACGGCGACACCACCGACACCTGGGGTGTGCTCTACGACCCGGCCACCAACAACATCTGGGTGGACGCCAACCAGAACCTCAACTTCACCGACGACCCGATCATGCGGCCGTACAAGGAGAAGTACGACATCGGCTACTTCGGCACCGACAACCCGGCGACGCCGGTCGCCGAGCGGCAGCCCTTCGTCGTCGAGTTCCGCAAGAACGTGAACACCACGCCGATCGGGCTGCCGGGCACCTACGACTACGTCAACATCGGCATCGTCGAAAGCACCCACGGCACCCACGTCGCCGGCATCACCGCCGCCAACGACATGCTCGGCAACGGGGCCTTCGACGGCGCCGCGCCCGGCGCCAAGCTGGTTTCCGCCCGCGCCTGCTCCTGGGGCGGCGGCTGCACCGCGGCCGCCCTCACCACCGGCATGATCGACCTGGTGGCCAACCGTGGCGTCGACATCGTCAACATGTCGATCGGTGGCCTGCCGGGTCTGAACGACGGCAACAACGCGCGGACGAACCTCTACAACGAACTGATCGAGACGTACGGCGTGCAGTTGGTCATCTCGGCCGGCAACTCCGGCCCGGGTCTCAACACCGTCGGCGACCCGTCGGTCGCCAGCAACGTGATCAGCGTTGCCGCCAACATCAGCAAGGACACCTGGCTGGCCAACTACGGCTCGGTCGTCAAGAAGAAGAACGCTCTGTTCAACTTCTCCTCCCGCGGCCCGCGCGAGGACGGCGGTTTCAAACCGAACATCGCCGCCCCCGGCTCGGCCATCTCCACCGCACCGACCTGGCAACTCGGCGCCCCGGTCCCCGAGGCCGGGTACGCGCTGCCGCCGGGCTACGCGATGCTGAACGGCACGTCGATGGCGTCCCCGCAGACCGCCGGCGCGGGCGCGTTGCTGCTGTCGGCCGCCAAGGCCACCGACCGGGGCGTCAGCCCGGCGGCGCTGCGGCGGGCCCTGTACAGCTCCGCCAAGCCCATCGCGGACGTGCCGACGTACGCGCAGGGCTACGGCATGGTCAACGTGCCGGGCGCCTGGCAGCTGCTGCGCCAGGGCGTCGAAACCCGGTCGTACGTCTCCGACGCGCCGGTCTGCAGCCCCCTGGCCAACCAGCTGACCATCTGGAACGGTGTGAAGTTCGTGCCGAACCCGGGTCGGGGCACCGGCGTCTACAACCGCTGCGCCGCAGCCGAGGGCGGCCACAAGGTCGGCCAGAGCAAGACCTACCAGGTCAAGCTGACCCGCACCAGCGGCCCGGCCGGCACCATCAGGCACGACGTCACGCTCCAGGGCAACGACGGCACCTTCAAGGCACCGAAGACCGTCGCGTTGCCGCTCAACAAGACCGTCACCATCAGCGTCACCGCCAAGCCGGCCACCGAGGGTGCGCACGGGGCGATCATGCGGATCGACGACCCGGCCACCAACGTGGTCGACTTCGAGGTGTCCACAGTGGTGGTGGCCTCGAACGACGTGAAGAAGCCCAGCTTCTCGTACGCCAACGAGGGCTCGGTCGACCGGAACGGCTTCACGTCGTACTTCGTGACGGTGCCGGAGGGCGCCAAGGCGCTCCAGGTGAACCTCTCCGGGATCGCCACCGGTTCGCAGACCCGCTTCATCGCGATCAACCCGCTGGGTGTGCCGGTGGAGGCCACCACGAGCACCGTCTGCTACACCAACTTCTCCGACGTCAACGTCTGCAAGCCGCAGGAGCGTGACTACCAGAACCCGCTTCCCGGGGTCTGGGAGATCGAGGTGGAGTCGCGGCGCACGTCCCCGGCGCTGAACAACCCGTTCAAGCTCCAGGTGCGGGTGCAGGGCCTGACGGTCGAGCCGGCGCTGGTCGAGCTGCCCAGCGTCGAGGCCGGCGAGCCGACCCCGGTGAGCTGGAACGTCACCAACGCCTTCGGTCCGGTCTCGGTCAGCGGCCGCAGTGGCGCGCTGACCGGTGTCCGCACCGAGCGTCCGACCATCACCGAGGGCGGCCCCAACCAGGAGTGGACCGTCGAGATCCCGGCGGGCACCTCGACGTTCACCGCCCGGATCGGCAACCCCGCGAACGCGGGGGCCGACCTGGACCTGTTCGTCTACCTGGGGACCACCGAGGTCGGCCGGGCGGCCGACGGTGACTCGGAGGAGGCGGTGACGCTGAACAACCCGCCGGCCGGCACCTACCGCGTCGTGGTGGAGCCGTACGGGGTCGACGGGCCGGGCACGAGCACCGCCTACGACTACTACGACGCGTTCGCGTCCGCGTCGCTGGGCACGATCACCGCTCCGGCCGTCGCGGTGCCGCTGATGCACGGCGAGTCGGCCACCATCACCGGCACGGTGACCGCGGTGGCCGTTCCGGCCGACGGGCGTCAGCTCTCCGGTGAGCTGGCGATCGTCACGTCCGAGGGCGCGATCGTGGGTCGCGGCAACGTGTCCATCGGGGCGGTGAACTGATCCGCCCGTAACGCCGGCAGGAGCCCGTCCCCATGTTCGGGGGCGGGCTCCCGCGTGTCAGGGTGGGTGGTCAGGACCGGTGGGCGCTCTCCACCACGAACGGGGTGCCCTGCTGGCAGGTGGTCATCATGCCGGGCTCCACCCGACCGGTGACCTCGACGCGTGCGCCCGGCGTCAGCACGTCACGCGGGCCACCGAGCAGCAGGTATTCGCCGAGCAGTACGCACCCGGGCTCCACACCGCCCTGCACGGTGCCGCTCACCGTGGTGGCCCCGACGCCCGGCGGCGTGCTCGGGCCGCCCGGTTTCGGAGTCTTTCCTCCGGGCGGCGGGGTGGGGGTGACTGTCGCTGGCGAGACGGTCGGGTCGG
>NZ_JAGPXZ010000658.1:0-3506 GCF_018070305.1 Micromonospora sp. M51
GGGGTGTCGAACTTCTCCGGCTGGCAGACCGCGCGGGCCGCCGCCTGGCAGACCGCCTGGCCGGGGCGGGCGCCCGTGGTCGCGTCCCAGGTCGAATACTCGCTGCTGGAGCGGGGCGTGGAGCGGGAGGTCCTGCCCGCGTGCGACGCGCTCGGCCTCGGCGTGCTGCCCTGGTCACCGCTGGGCCGGGGGGTGCTCACCGGCAAGTACCGGCACGGCCGGCCGGCCGACTCCCGGGCCGCGTCGCCGCACTTCGAACCATTCGTCGCCACGTACCTGGAGCCGCGCTGCTCCAGCATCGTGGAGGCGGTGGCGACCGCGGCCGGTGGGCTGGGGGTGTCGCCGCTGGAGGTGGCGTTGGCGTGGATCCGGGACCGGCCCGGCGTGACAGCGCCGATCCTCGGCGCCCGGACGGTGGGGCAGCTGCTCGGCGCGCTCCAGGTGGAACGGATCACACTGCCCGAGGAGATCACCACCGCGCTGGACGACGTCTCCGCGGTGCCGGTCGGCTACCCCGAACGCGACGGCTGACCGGCGCCCGACGCGCCGGAGAATCCCGGCTTCGCCTGCCCCCGGGTCACTGCTGACCCGCCGGCCGGGTCACTGTTGATCAGCGCGCCGGGTCACGGCGTCGGGCGGTTGCCGGGGAGGTCCTGGATCGCGGTCAGGAAACGCGACTGGTCGTCGCGCAGCGCCGGCTGGGTGAGCCGGATCCACGAGCCGTCGTCGAAGAAGACGGTGGAGGCGAGCTGCACGAGGCCGCTCGCTCCCCGCTCGGAGTCGACCCGGATCACCCGGTCGCGGCGCACACTCCACAGCACCCGCGGCTGACGCCGGTCGGGCCGGTCGGCGTCCGGGCGGGGGCCCATCCGCAGCAGGTGCAGGTGGGTGTCGGTCACCGCCAGCGGCGTGCCGCTGTAGCGTTCCAGGAACAGCAGCAGGCTGCCGGCGAGGGTGGCGAGGTCGCCGCTGAAGACGTACCGGCGGCGGTAGGCGATCTCGGCGAGCTGCTCGGCCAGCGGACGGTACTGGCTCAGCCGGAACAACGCCCGGAACGCCTCCTGCTCCTCGGTGAGCGGGATCGGCTCCCGCTGCACGGGTTGCTGCGGCAGGTTCGGCTCCGGCGCTGCCGACTCCGACACACCGGCGGCGAGGGCGCCGGCGCTGCCGGGCAGCATCAGCACACCAGCGGCCAGCCGCACCGGCGTGAGCACCGCGTCGACCCAGACCACCGGGTTGACGATGTTGAGCAGCCCGAACAGCACCTTCGGGTCGAGCGCCTCGGCCAGCTCCGCGCCGACGTCGTCGGCGAGCTGCCGACCGGCCTGGTGGGTCTGCGACATGCGCACCGGCCCCAGCCCCACGTACCGCAGCTCCTGGCCGGTCAGCAGCGGCGCCACCAGGGCGCGCTCCGGCTCGTCGCTGGTGCGGAACTCGTCGCGCAGCTCGCGGGCCTTGTCCCGGGCGGCCCGCGCGCCGCCGAGCACCGCGTCGGTGAACCGACCCAGCCGCCCGCGCTCCCCTGACATCACCCGTCGCCTCCCTAGCGGCCCGCCGGCTGGTCTGCCGGCGGCTGCCCGAAGACATTCTGGTCGATCCAGTCCGCGCCGCTCTGCACCGCCTGGTCGATCTGGTCGCCGACCTGCTCGCTGCCGGGAACGGAGAGCCCGCTGGTCAACGCGACAGTTCCCCAGGTGACACCGTGGACGACCGAGTTCGGCACGTTCCACGGCAGGTTGGTCGCCCAGTCCCGGGCGATCACCCGGGCGCCGTCGGCGACCCCGTGCGCCCGCAACGCGGCGGCCCGGTCGAGGGCGCCCATGTCGAACGGGGAACCGGACTTGCCCAGCTTGTAGGTGCCCTTGGTGGGGTCGAGGAACTTGTGGTGCCACTTGTCGAGCTTGCCGGCGGCGCGGCGCTTGTCGGCGTACTTCTTGCCGGTGCGCAGCGCCTTCTGCATGTCGACCAGCTTGTCCAGGTGCGTCCGCAGCTTGCGCAGGTACAGCAGGACCCGCTGGAGCAGGCGGATGACCTTCTGCAGGTGCACCGCGAGCGGCCGGATGACCTTCAGCATCCGGGTGACCACGATCAGGCCCCTGGTGACGGCCACGCCCACCCCGGCCGCCCAGGACGCGCCCATGGTGACCGGCGCCATCAGCAACGCCGTCACCAGCGTCACCAGCAGGAAGTTGACGAACTCCACGCAGAGGTCCACGAGCACGTCGTGCACGGTCTGCAGGCCGTCGGCGACACTGCGCAGGTACTCCGCGGTCGCGGCGAACTGCTCGGCGACGTCGAGGAGCTGCTGCTCCACATCGGCCAACCGCTGGCCGTAAGCCACACCGGCGGGTGAGCGCCACCCGACCTGCGCGGACTCCCGGGTGCCGCGGTGGCCCTGCGCCAGGTCGCGCACCTGGGTGGCCAGCGCGTCCCACTCGGCGGCCTTCGCGCGCAACACGGCGGGCTCACCGTCGACCAGGTCGACGAGCTGGATCAGCGGCCACGCCAGGGTCCGGCAGACACTGTCGACGGCGTCCTGCACACCGGAGAGCGCGCTGTCGAGACCGTTCCACAGCTGAACGGCGCTGCCAGCCGGGCCGCTCATCCGGGCAGTCCCGCCTGGATGGCCTTGAACCCGGCGTCCAGGTCCCGTTCGTTGACCTCGTACGCCTCGACCGTGTCGGCCAGCGCCTTCGCGACCCGGCCGAACGCGGCGTTCGCGGCGGCGAACAGCTCCTTGCCGCCGGTGACCTGCTCGGTGTACTTGTCGCGGAGCATGTCGCTGGCGAACGGCAGATGACCGAACGCGTCCGACGGCACGTCGCCGGCCGAGACGATCTGCCCCTCCAGCGCGGCGAGCGAGCTGGCGACCTGCTTGGCGGCTGTCTCCAGTCGACGGACCGCCAGCACGTCCACATCGATATCCGGTGCCATGCCGTTCCTCCCCCCATGAGTCGAGCGCACCGACGATACGATCTCCCGGCCGCCGGGCACCACCCGGTCGCACGATCCACGGGGAGGAATCTCATGACGGACCCGACGTCGGCGTTCGACGCGCTCGCCGGGCGGATCGCCGACATCGAGCGCCGGTTCGCCGGCCTCCGCGACGATCTGGCCGAGCTGTCCGGCACCGCCGCCGACGAGAGTGGACTGGTCTCGGCGACCGTCGACGCCACCGGCGCGCTGACCGGCCTCACCCTCGCGCCCGCCGCCCTGCGCGCCGGCACGGAGGGCGTGGCCGAACTGGTGCTGGAGGCGTACCGGCGGGCTCGCGAGGTCGCTTCCGCGCACGTCGACGAGCACACCGAGGGATTGGACGTCGCGCTCGGCGCGGGGCTCGGCGACCTGTTCGGCACGCCGGGAGACTTCTCGGCGCTGGGCCGGCTGGAGGAGACGGTGGCCCGGCTCGGACGGCTGGACGACCGCCTGCCGGGTGCACCGGCGTGACGTCGCCGTCGCCGACCTGGCCGGAGATCGCCGCCCGGCTGCGGGACACCGTGGCCCGC
>NZ_JAGPXZ010000659.1:0-3499 GCF_018070305.1 Micromonospora sp. M51
TGACCGGCGAGTTCCTGCGGGCCGACCGGCCGGACTACGGGCAGGTGGTGGAGGCGTTCACCGGAGGAGCCGACGAGCACGCGGGCGGCGTCGACGCGGTCGTGCACCTGGCGGCGGTGCCGGCCCCCGGGCTGATGTCCAACGCCACCACCTTCGCGAACAACTCCGCCGCGACCTACAACGTGTTCGCCGCCGCTCGGGCGGCCGGCATCAAACGGGTCGTGTGGGCGTCGAGCGAGACGGTGCTCGGCCTACCGTTCGACACCCCGCCGCCGTACGCGCCGGTCGACGAGGAGTACGCGCCCCGGCCCGAGTCGACGTACTCGCTCAACAAGGCACTGGAGGAGGAGATGGCCCGGCACTTCTGCCGGTGGGACCCGGAGCTGGTCATGGTGGGTCTGCGCTTCTCCAACGTGATGGACGTCGAGGACTACGCGCCGTTCCCCACCTTCGACGCCGACCCGCAACTGCGCCGGTGGAACCTGTGGGGCTACATCGACGCCCGCGACGGAGCCCAGGCCGTCGAGCGGGCCCTAGCCCACGACCAGCCCGGCGCCGACGTCTTCATCATCGCCAACGCCGACACCGTCATGACCCGCTCCAGCGCCAGCCTGATGGCCGAGGTCTACCCGGACGTCGAGGTCCGCAAGGAGCTGGGCGAGCACGAGACCCTGCTCAGCATCGACAAGGCCCGCCGGGTGCTGGGGTACGAGCCGCAGCACTCCTGGCGGGACCACGTCGACCTGCTGTAGGTCAGCGCGCCGCCTGGTAGGCACGGCCGACGGCGGTGGCCGTGCCGCCGGTGCGGAACAGCCCGGTCTGGTCCTTGTCCGTGGCGGGCAGGCCGAACCACGCGTACCGGTGCAGCCAGGACAGGCCGCCCAACATCCGGGTGGCCGCGGTGAGGAACGCGGCCTGCTGGGCCTGCGTGGGGAAGCGGACACCGTTGGAGAAGTCGATCAGGGCGAACTCGGTGAGCCAGATCGGCAGCCCGTACCGGTCGTGCACGGCCTGCAGGTACGACCTGAGCTGGTTGACCGCGTTGGCGGTGGTGAAGTCGCCGCCGTACCAGTGCAGGGCGATGAAGTCGACGCGGTAGCCGCGCTGCTTCGCCCCGGCCATGAACCGGTCGAGCCACTCACCCGGCCGGTCCCCGCCCCAGGCGACCGCCGGGCTGCCCAGCGGAAGACCGGTGGCCTGCAACCGCGGCCACAGCTCCAGCGCCTGCTCGACGGTCATCTCCGCCTGACCGTTCAGGTCCGGCTCGTTGAACCCGAGCAGGTAGCGGCCGTTCTGCTTGGCCTGTTGCAGGTTGCTGGCGGTGACGCTCTTCGCCCCCCAGATCATGGGGACGAACTCGGTGCCCTGCGGACTGGCGACGCCCTGGTGCTTCACGTCCCAGGTGTAGTACCAGCTCGCCCCGGAGTCGGCCAGCGCCTGGCTGACGCCGTCGAAGGTCCACACCCCGACGCCCTTGCGCTTCGAGGTCGCCGCCGGGGCGACCGGACGCCCGGTTGTCGGCCGCACCGCCGGCGTCGGGGGCGGGGTCGGGGCCGCCCCCGCCGGGCTCGCCGTGGCGGTGGGTGCGCTCGGCCCGGTCGCGCCGGGCTGCGAAGCCGTCGGCGTGGGCGCGTCGAGGGCCTGGGTCGCCGCCGGGGCCGGCGTCGGCCCGGTCGGCTGCACCACGACGATCACACCGGTCACCAGTACGGCGACCACGGCGGCCACCAGGAGCGGCCACAACAGCCGCCGCGCGCCGACCGGGAGACTGCCGAGCGTCCCGCGTCGGGGTTCCGCGTGGACGCCTCGTCTTCCCCTCGCGGCGTCCGCTTCACCCGGGCCGGTTGCGCGCATCGTCTCGACTCCCTCATCTGGTCGTACCTCTACCTGACGGGGGCATGGCGGACGAACCGCCAGCTGCCTCCCCTCAGGAGACTGGCCGGCCGGACCGGGATAACGATTTCTGCGGCTGATGGTGGCCGGGAGCGCTGTCCCCGGGCGCGCTGCCGGCCGCTACCACCCGGCCTGTGCGGTCAGGGTCTGTCGCAGGTACGTCTTCGGCCGGGACCCCACTGTCGAGCCGACCACCTCGCCCTGACGGAACACCAGCAGCGTGGGCAGGGACATCACCTGGTAGCTACGGGTCGCCACCGGGTTCTCGTCGGAGTTGAGCTTCGCCACGACCATTCGGTCGCCGAACTCCTGGGCCAGCTCGACGAGGCTCTTCTCGATGGCCTTGCAGGGCGGGCACCAGTCCGCCCAGAAGTCGACGACCACGGGCCGGTCGCTGGCCAGCACCAGCTCCGCGAACGTGTCGTCGGTCACGGTGACCAGCGAACCTACTTCCGACTTCTGAGACATGTCTTCTCCCGATGGGCGATCGCGTGGGTGAGTTGACCGTGCAGTTGGTGGCGCACCGCGCCGAGCCGGTCGATGACGGCGTCGACCTCGGCGATCTTGCGCCGCAGCACCACCACCGAGTCCGGGCAGACGTCGCCGGAGCTGTTGCCGGCCCGCAGGCAGGCGACGAACGGACGGACATCATCGAGGCCGAAGCCGACATCGAGCAGTGCCCGGATCTCCCGTACGACGCGCAGCTCCGCCTCGTCGTAGATGCGGTAGCCGTTGGCGGAGCGCTGCGCCCGTACCAACCCGTGCGCCTCGTAGTAGCGCAGCGTGCGAGGGCTCGTGCCGGCCCGCTCAGCCAACTCGCCAATGAGCATCTGACCTCCTCCATCGGCCCGTCGCGACCACGCTAAACCTTGTCGTCGGCGTCAAGGCAAGCACCGGGCGAGGCGCGGTCAGCAGCCAGAAATGCCCCTTTGGGGGGCGCGCCGCCGGGGCGAGGCGAGGCTCGTCACCGACGCAGGGTCGTCGACGGCGACTCGCCGAACCGGCTCCGGTACTCGGTCGCGAACCGACCGAGGTGCACGAAGCCGTGTTGCAGGGCGACAGTCGTCACGGAGACCCCTGGCGCGGCCGAACGGAGCGTGCGGTGCGCCGCGTCGAGCCGGCAGGCCCGCAGGTACGCGGTCGGGGTGGTCTGCAACTCACGGCGGAAACAGTCCTGCAGCGTTCGTACGCTCACCCGCAGCGCCTCGGCGACGTCACCGACGGTCAGCGCCTCGCCGTGGTGTTCGGAGATCAGGGCGCAGGCCCGGCGGACGAGACGCCCGGGGTGGGCGTGCTGGTCCGGCTCGGCGAGCAGGTGGGAGTGGCTGTGCCGGTGGGCCAGCAACAGCTTGCCGATGAGCCCCTGCTCGAAGCGGGCGGCGACCTGCGGGTGGTCGAACAGCGACGCGTCCGCCGGCTGCGACAGCTCGTCGGCGAGGAACGCCACCCCGCGCGCCCACGCCTGCGCGGTCGCCGTGGTCATGAGCATGCCGACGTCCAGGCGGACCGGGTCGTCCACCGGGCGGCCCAGCAGGCGGGCGAGTTCCCGGTCGACGGCGCGCCGGTCGGCGTAGAAGATCCGGTGGGGAGAGCCCTCGGACCACCG
>NZ_JAGPXZ010000066.1:0-14186 GCF_018070305.1 Micromonospora sp. M51
CAGCGAGCCGCTGCACGCCCACCCGATCTCGTACGACACCGTCGGCGACGGGCTCGGCTTCTCCGCCAACTACACGCCCGCGATCAGCGGCACCGCCACCGGCGTCGGCGAGTTCCACGACCCGTACGTGCAGGACATCAGGGTCGGTGTGGCCGGGCTCGCCGCGCCACTGGTCAAGGTCGACGGCTGGACGGACTGGACGGTCAGCCCGCACTGGAGCGACGGCACGCGCACCATGCGCGCGACCATCGGCCACGGCCTGCCCTTCGCCTACTTCCAGACCACCGGCGGAAACGCGCAGATCAGCACGGCCGGCACCCCCGACGTCTGGTCCAACAGCGGCGCCACCATCGGCTTCCGGGTCAACGGCCACGACTACGTCGGGTTCGCCCCCAGCGGCGCCAGCTGGACAGTGGCGTCCGGCCGGATCTCATCCACGCTGGCCGGTCGCGGTTACTTCTCGGTCGCCCTCCTGCCGCCGACGTCGAGCACCACCGAGCGCGCCAGCCTGGCCGCCACCTACGGCCAGTACGCGCACGCCCACGTGACCGGCACCCAGGTGTCGTACGCGTACAACCCGGCGACCAGCGGCCTGACCACCACGTACGCGTTCACCACGACCGCCCGGGAGGGCACCGCCACGCAGACCGTGGTCAGCCTCTACCCGCACCAGTGGAAGTCGCTGAGCGGCTCCACCGCGATCACGCCGACCTACCCGTCGGCGCGCGGCCGGATGAAGGTGCTCACCGGCGTCAACCAGTTCCGCACCGCCATGAAGTTCCAGGGCATCCTGCCGGAGTTGCCGGCCGTCGGTGACGGCAGCGGCGGTGACCTGTCGACGCTCACCGGGCACCTGGCCGCCACCCGCGCCAACCCGATGGACCAACGCGGCAACGACACCTACTGGACCGGCAAGGGGCTCGGCCGGGCCGCCCGGATCGCCGAGATCGCCGACCAGGTCAACGACATCACGACGCGCGACAGCGCGCTGAACGCGATCCGCAGCACGCTCACCGACTGGTTCACCGCGTCCAGCGGCAAGACCAGCCGGGTCTTCTACTACGACAACAACTGGGGCACCCTGATCGGGTACCCGGCGTCGTACGGCTCCGACCAGGAGCTCAACGACCATCACTTCCACTACGGCTACTACATCGCCGCCGCCGCGACCCTGGCGAAGTTCGACCCGGCCTGGGCGGCCACCAGCCGCTACGGCGGCATGGTCGACCTGCTGATCCGGGACGCCAACAACTACCGCCGCGACGACACCCGGTTCCCGTACCTGCGGGACTTCGACATCTACGCCGGTCACGACTGGGCGTCCGGGCACGGCTCCTTCGGCTCCGGCAACAACCAGGAGTCCTCGTCGGAGGGGATGAACTTCGCCAGCGCCCTGATCCAGTGGGGGCAGACGACCGGCAACACCGCCGTCCGGGACGCGGGCGTCTTCCTCTACACCACGCAGGCCGCGGCCATCCAGGAGTACTGGTTCGACGTCAGCGACCAGAACTTCCCCAGCGCGTTCGGTCACTCGACCGTCGGCATGGTCTGGGGCGACGGCGGCGCGTACGCCACCTGGTTCAGCGCCGAGCCGGAAATGATCCAGGGCATCAACCTGCTCCCGGTCACCGGCGGCCACCTCTACCTGGGCAACAACCCGGCCTACGTGCGGACCAACTACGCCGAACTCGTCCGCAACAACGGCGGACAACCGACGGTGTGGCAGGACATCCTCTGGCAGTTCCAGGCCCTCGGCGACCCCGACGCGGCGCTGGCGAACCTGCGCGCGAACCCCGGCTACACCCCGGAGGAGGGCGAGAGCCGGGCACACACCTTCCACTGGATCCGCAACCTCGCGGCCCTGGGCAATGTCGACACGACCGTGACCGGCAACCACCCGCTGTCGGCGGTCTTCTCCCGCAACGGGGCCCGCACCTACGTGGCGTCGAACCCGACGGCGACACCGATCACTGTGACGTTCTCCAACGGCACCGCCCTCACCGTGGGAGCCGGCAAGACGGCAACCACCGGGGCGTACACCTGGAGTGGTGGCAACGCGGCCGGTGGCGTCCCCCCGACGACGCCGACGGACCCCCCGCCGACGACCACGCCGCCGCCGACCCCGGGCAACCCGACGCGGTACCTGTTGCCGGGTGGTGGGTTGGCCGCCGCCGGTAGCGCGGCCACCACGACGGTCGCGGCGGCGAACGGGAACCACGACGGTACGCCCACCAACGCCCAGGTCTTCACGGCGACCGGTCTCAACCTGGCCTACACGGGCGGGCAGACGGCGTTCGACCTGTTCGTGGACGCCGGGACGGCGGTCGGCAACGGGGTGCAGGTGCGGGTCTCCTACGACCTCACCGGCAACGGCAGCTGGGAGCGGGTGGAGACGTCACGCTACTTCGCCACCGACCCGGTTCCCGGCTACGAGCACTACACCCAGAACGCCGGCCTCTCCTCGGCCACCGGCACGTTGGGCACGCTGAGCAACGGCACGGTCCGGGTGGAGGTGTGGTCGGCGATCGGCAACAACCCGAGCACCGTGGGCATCGGCAACCAGTCGGTGCTACGGCTTCCGTACTCCTGATCGATCTGTTCGTCCCGACACGACGTCGGCCGGTGCGCAGGACCAGGATCGGTCCCGCACACCGGCCGACGCGTGCGATCAGTCAGTCAGTCTCAGGTGGCGGTGCCGGGGGGGGTCATGCCGGCCCCACTGCCGTTGCCCTGGCAGCCGAACTGGGGGACCTGGCCCGCGCCGAGCCGGCCGTTGTAGTCCACGTTGGCGAACCGCACCGTGCCGGTGGAGCCACTGGCCGTCGCGCTCCAGGTGTTGGTGACACTCGCACCGCTCGGAAGCGTGAGGCTGACGTTCCAGCCGCTGGTCCCGGCGGAGCCGGCGGTGACCTTCACGGTGGCCACGAATCCACCGGTCCACGAGTTCAGCGACACCGATGCCGAGCATCCCCCGGTCCCCGGCGGCGGGGTGGTGGGCGGCGGGTCGGTGGGCGGCGGGGTCGTGGGCGGCGGGGTCGTCGGGATGCCGGTCCCGGCGTTGAGGGCGTTCAGGACGTTGGTGTACGCGGCCTTCTTGTTGCCGTTGCAGTCGAACAGCAGGGCGTTGTCCGAGCCACGCCACGAGTCGCAGTCCCGCACCCCCCAGACCGTGATGCCGGTGCAGCGTGAGACGTTCATGCAGGCGCGGGTGACGGCGCCGAAGATGTTGGCCTGGTTGCCACCGGTCATCACGTCCAACTCGGTGATCTGCACGTCCACACCGAGATCGGCGAAACGCTGCAGGTTGGCCTGGTAGTCACCGGCCAGCGAGGTGCCCAGGTGCGACTGGAACCCCACACAGTCGATCGGCACACCACGGGACTTGAAGTCCCGCACCATGTTGTAGATCCCCGTCGACTTCGCGTTGATCCCGTCGGTGTTGTAGTCGTTGTAACACAACTTCGCACCCGGATCCGCCGCCCGCGCCGCCCGGAACGCCGCCTCGATCCAGTCATTACCGGTGCGCTGCAGGTTCGAGTCACGACGCCCACCCGAACCACCGTCGGCGAACGCCTCGTTCACCACGTCCCACGAGTGAATCTTGCCCCGGAAGTGCGTCGCCACCTGGGTCACGTGGTTGATCGCCGCGTTGCGCAACGCGCTACCCGACATGCCCTGGGCCCAACCCGGCTGCTGCTGGTGCCACAGCAGGGCGTGACCCCGAACGCTCATGCCGTTGGCCTGGGCGTGACTGACCAGGCGATCACCACCGGTGTAGCTGAACCGACCCTGCTGCGGCTCGGTGGCATCCCACTTCATCTCGTTCTCGGCCACGACACTGTTGAACTCACGGTTCAGGATCGTCGTGTAGACGCTGGTGGACAGCTTGCCCGTCGCGACAGCGGCCCCGAAGTAGCGACCCTTCTCCGCCGCCGAGGCCCCCAGGGTCGTGCCGGCGCTGGCCGTGGAGGTCAGTGCCACCGTCATCCCGGCGGCGAGAACGCCGGTGACTGCGATGGTCACCGCCGCTCGCAGGGCTCTTTTGTGATTCATCCGGATTCCTTCTCTGTGGTGGTGCGGTGATGGAAGCGCAGCGCCCGAATCTGCTCATGCGACATCGGAGACGACAGCAGCGGTCGCCGTCGCGGAAGCAGTGCGGGGAATCCTGAACCGACGTCCGGCATGCCCTGGGCGGACGTCGCGTTCCGAGGGGCCACAGCAGGTTCGCCCGGTGAACCACAGGTGCGGCCGCCCTCAACCATCGACTGTGAGCGATAACATGCCGTTCGTCAAGTCGTAGCCGGCCGGACCGAGGCCGGGTCACCGCGGTCGGGGCGGCGGGGCGCGTCGGTGTGCTGCCGGAGCCGCAGGAACACGGCCCCGGCAGCGCCGGTCACTGGAACGAGGCGTCGTCGACGAGGAAGCTGTCGGTGCCCTGCGCCGTCTCCACGTAGAAGGTGGCATTGGACAGCGTGCCGCTCCACGACACGGTCGTGGTGCCCGTGAGCAGCGTCCAGCCGTTGACGGTCACCCCCACCGCCGGGGTCAACTGGAGGTAGCTCGTCGTGCCGCCGGCGGTCAGCGACAGGGTCGCCTTCGCCGACGGGGTGCCGCTCTGTGCGCGTACCCAGACGTTGGTGGTGTAGCTCTTGCCGTTGGTGAGCCGGGCGGTCACGTCCTGACCAGGACCGTTCCACGCGCCGGTGCGGCCGGTGATCGACAACGACCCGCCGCCGCCGTGCGCGACGGTGGTGTTCCGGGCGAGCGTTCCGCTGCCGTGCACACCCCAGCCCGTCGTGCCGTTCTCCACGTCGCCGTTGGTGAGCAGGTTGGCGCTACCCGCGGTGCCGCTGAACTGCCACCAGTTGATATTGAAGAGGTTGCCGCTGCCGCCGGCGAAGCGGAGGTAGAGGTCGTGGGTGCCGGTGGCGCCGCTGACCGCGCAGGTGGTGGTGGTCCAGGTTTGCCAGCCGCCGGTGCCGCCGACGGTGCAGGTGCCCACGGTCGGGCCGGTGGCGCTGTCGAGGCGTACCTCGATCCGGCCGCCGCTGGTGGCCGAGGCGACCCGGGCGCTGAACGCTGTCGCGCCGGCGCCGAACGCGACGCCTTTGACCTTGATGTAGTCGCCGTTCTCGATCCAGCCGACGTTCATCCCGCCCTCGCTGGACGCCTCCGTCTCGATCCCCGCACCCCAGGCGATCGTCTCGGCCTCCTGGCGCACGTACGGGTTCAACGTGCCGATCTGCGGCGCGCCGGTGGTGGTCATGTTGATCGTCGGGAACGTGCCGTTGCTGTTGTAGGTGAACTTCTCCACCGCGACCGACCGGGTGTAACCGCCACCGCCGGGCAGGGCCCCGTTGTGATAGAAGAAGTACGACCCGCCCTGGAAATCAATAACCCCGGCGTGGTTGGTGAAACTCGCCCCCTGCCTCGGCATGATCGTTCCCCGGTACGTCCACGGCCCGGTCGGCCCGGTCGCCGTCGAGTACGCGAGGAACTCCGAGCAGCACTCCGCGGCGAACACGTTGTAGTACAGGCCGTTGCGCTTGAACACCCACGGCCCCTCCTCGTACAACGTCGGCCGACTCGCGTTGCCGGTACGGGTACCGAACCCCGCCGTCGTCAACGGAATCCGGGTGGCGCTGCCGGAGAACGAGATCATGTCCGGGTTCAACCTCACGTACCACAATCCCGGGTTTCCCCAGTACAGGTACGCCTGCCCGTCGTCGTCGATGAACGCGTGCGGGTCGATCTCGTTGTTGCCGACCAGGGGTCGGCCGAGCGCGTCACGGAACGGCCCGGTCGGGCTGTCCGCCACCGCCACCCCGATGACCATCTGCCCGTTCGAGCGCTGGCGCACCGGCACGTACCAGTAGAACTTCCCGTTACGCGCGATGACCTGCCCGGCCCACGCGTTGGCATCCGCCCACGCGAACGTCGCCAAACTCATCGGCGAGCCGTGATCGGTCCAATTCACCATGTCCGCCGACGAGAACACCCGCCACTCCCGCATGGTGAAGTACGTCGAGCCGTCCTCGTCGTGGCCGGTGTAGAGGTACACCCGACCGTCGTGCACCATCGGCGCCGGGTCAGCGGTGTAGATGTGCTGGACGATGGGATTGTCGGCAGTGGCCGTGCCCGGGGTCAGGGCGAGGACGCAGGCCATGCTCGCCAGCCAGGCGATGGCGCGCCTGCCCCGGGTGGTGGTTCGATCTTGCACCTTCACGATTACTCCCACAGAGAGTGTGCCGTGCGCGATGTCCGCCTCGACGCGCCACCGCTGTCCTGGCTGCCGCCCGAACGGACTCTGCTGTCCGCACGCCAAGCAGCACGACCGGCGGCCGTGTTAGCGTTAACAGCTGTTGTCGGACGCCTCCCTCCCCGTCTGACCTGGAATTTTGCGAGACGCGGGATGACCGTCGTAACCACATCGCAGCATTGATGTATCGACGTTGACATCCAAGATTTACGATGCACCGTACTGAGCGACACGGCGGGCGTCAACGGCCGGGCACCCGCTCTTCATCCATCGCCATCCGTCACACAGGGTCACATTTTGCTGGCCCGACGCCCAGCCGGTGTCCGTTTCGGACCTTTGCGGTCCTCCAGCCCGACACCTCCGGGCCAGGTCGCCGCACGGACGGGCCGCCGGGTCGATCCGGGGGTTGCGGGCATGTTAACGACCAACTATGTTAGCGATCACATCGATGTGCCGCGATAAGCGTCAGGGGTGGGCACCCGGCGTCCACAGCGACCGCGTCCCCACCACCCGCACCGCACCCGTCGTCGGCAGTTCACCGCCGACGGCCCCGCCGCCATCGATGGCGGCCCCGACGTACCGGCCACCTGGAGGTTCCCCATGCCACCCCCGCCCCTCAGCCGCCGCCACCTGCTTCAGGCCGCCGGAGCCACAGTGGTGCTCTCCGCGACCGGCGCCGCCGTCGCGCCCGGGAGCGCGTCTGCCGCCATCGTGCCCCCGGCCCGCTCCGACATCGGCGTCTCGGCGTACCCGTTCGACCCCGGTCAGGTCCGACTCACCGCAGGCCGGTGGATGGACAACCAGAACCGCACGCTCAACTACCTCCGGTTCGTCGACGTCGACCGGATGCTCTACAACTTCCGGGCCAACCACCGGCTCTCCACCAACGGCGCCGCCACCAACGGCGGCTGGGACGCGCCGAACTTCCCGTTCCGGACCCACATGCAGGGGCACTTCCTGAGCGCCTGGGCGTACGCGTACGCGGTGCTGGGCGACACCACCTGCCGGGACAAGGCCAACTACATGGTGGCCGAGCTGGCCAAGTGCCAGGCCAACAACTCCGCCGCCGGGTTCGGCGCGGGTTACCTCTCCGGCTTCCCGGAGTCCGACTTCACCGCGCTCGAGGCCCGGACGCTGTCCAACGGCAACGTGCCGTACTACTGCATCCACAAGACCCTCGCCGGGCTGCTCGACGTCTGGCGCTACACCGGAAACACCCAGGCCCGAACCGTGCTGCTGGCCCTCGCCGGCTGGGTCGACAGCCGCACGAGCCGACTGAGCTCCAGCCAGATGCAGTCGATGCTGGGCACCGAGTTCGGTGGCATGAACGACGTGCTCACCGACATCTACCAGCAGACCGGCGACTCCCGCTGGCTCACCACCGCCCAGCGGTTCGACCACGCCGCCGTGTTCAACCCCCTCGCGGCCAACCAGGACCAGCTCAACGGGTTGCACGCCAACACGCAGGTGCCCAAGTGGATCGGCGCGGCCCGCGAGTACAAGGCCACCGGGACCACCCGGTACCGGGACATCGCCAGCAACGCCTGGAACATCACCGTCGGCGCGCACACCTACGCCATCGGCGGCAACAGCCAGGCGGAGCACTTCCGGGCGCCGAACGCGATCGCCGGCTACCTCAGCAACGACACCTGCGAGCAGTGCAACACGTTCAACATGCTCAAGCTGACCAGGGAGTTGTGGCTGCTCGACCCGAACCGGACCGACTACTTCGACTTCTACGAGCGCGCCCTGATCAACCACCTGATCGGCGGGCAGAACCCGGCCGACAGCCACGGCCACATCACCTACTTCACCCCGCTGCGCCCGGGCGGGCGTCGCGGGGTGGGCCCGGCCTGGGGCGGCGGCACCTGGAGCACCGACTACAACTCGTTCTGGTGCTGCCAGGGCACCGGCCTGGAGATCAACACGAGGTTGATGGACTCCATCTACTTCTACAACGGCACCACACTGAGCGTGAACCTGTTCACCCCGTCGGTGCTCAACTGGACGCAGCGCGGCATCACCGTCACCCAGAGCACCAGCTACCCGGTCAGCGACACCAGCACCCTGACCCTGTCGGGGACGATGAGCGGCTCGTGGAGCATCCGGGTGCGGATCCCGTCCTGGACCAGCGGCGCGACGATCACCGTCAACGGCACTGTGCAGAACGTCGCCACCACCCCCGGCAGCTACGCCACCGTCACCCGCACCTGGGCCGCCGGCGACACCCTCACCGTGCGACTGCCGATGCAGGTCGCCATGCGGGCCGCCAACGACAACGCCTCGGTCGCCGCCGTCACGTACGGCCCGACGGTGCTGGCCGGCAACTACGGCAACACCGCGCTCAGCGCCCTGCCCGCACTGACCGTCTCCTCGATCGCGCGTACCAGCACCAGCTCGCTCGCGTTCACCGCCAGCGCCAACGGGTCCACCGTCAACCTCGCCCCGTTCTACGACGCCCACGGCTACAACTACACGGTCTACTGGAACACCAACGGCGGCGGCAGCACCGGCGGCAGCTACCGCCTGGTGAACGTCGGCACCGGCCTGGTCCTCGGCGTGCAGAACATGTCCACCGCCGACGGCGGGCTGGCCGTGCAGTGGGGCGACAGCGGCACCGCCGACCACAACTGGGTGATGGTGACCGACGGCAACGCGGTGCGGTTCCGCAACGTCCACAGCGGCAAGGTCCTGGGCGTGGAGAACATGTCCACAGCGGACAACGCCCGGGTCCTGCAGTGGGCCGACAACGGCACCGCCGACCACCGCTGGATCCTCGTGGACAACGGCGACGGCTCCTACAAGATCCGCAACGTCAACAGCAACAAGCTGCTGGGAATCCTGAACGGGTCGACCGCCTGGGGAGCGCAGGCCGTGCAGGATTCCGACAACGGCAGCGCGGACAACCGGTGGAGGCTCGTCCGCAACGCCTGACATCCGCCCCACCCCCGGGCTCACCGGCGCGGTCACCCGAAGGCCGCGCCGGTGACGCCGGGCGGGCGCCCGGCAGCGGCCGTACAGTGGGGAGGGTCCTGGCCCCAGTGAACGTGGCGGACGTGTCGGCTCGTGCCGCTTCCGCCCGGAAGGAGCACAGTGAACCGCCCCCTGCGCACCACACTCGTCGGCGCGTTGACCGCCGCCATGCTGGCCACCGTCGCCGTCGCGCCGGCGCAGGCGCACCCCGCCGGGCGGCCACCGGCCGTCCTCGCCCTCCCCGACGGGTTCCAGCCCGAGGGCATCGCCACCGCCGGCCGGTACGCCTACTTCGGCTCCCGCGCGACCGGCGCCATCCAGCGCGTCGACCTGGTCACCGGCCGGAGCACGACGATCGGCGCGGCCACCGGCACCCCGTCGCTCGGTCTCAAGGTCGACGCCCGTGGCCGGCTGTTCGTCTCCGGCGGCACGGCCGGCGACGCCCGCGTGCACGACACCCGCACCGGCGAGGTGCTGGCCCGCTATCAGCTCGCCACCGCCCCGACGTTCGTCAACGACGTGATCCTGACCCGCGACGCCGCGTACTTCACCGACTCGAACCGGCCGGTGCTCTACCGGCTGCCGTTCGGTCGCGGTGGGTCGCTGCCGCCCGCCGACGCCGTCACCACGATCACCCTGACCGGCGCGTACGAGCAGGTCGGCACCGGCGTCAACCTCAACGGCATCACCACCACACCGGACGGCCGGGCGCTGATCGTCGTCCAGTCCACCGCCGGCACGCTGTACCGGGTCGACCCGGAGACCGGCGCGAGCACCGTCGTGGACGTGCCGGGGCACACCTTCACCAACGGTGACGGACTGTTGCTGCTCGGCCGCACCCTCTACGTCGTGCAGAACCGCCTCAACCTGATCGCTGTGGTCCGGCTCAACCACGCCGGCACCGCCGGAACCCTCACCGGCACCATCACCGACCCGAACTTCGACGTGCCCACCCCCGGCGCCGCGGCGTGGGGCCGGCTCTACCTGCCCAACGCCCGGTTCACCACACCACCGACCGCCACCACGCCGTACACGGTCGTCGCGGTCCGCGCCCACTGAGCGACCCGAGGGGGTACGCGCCACGCGGGTGCCCCCTCGGCCCGCCGCTCTGGATCTCCATCGTGGCTGGACCGCCAGTAGGATCACTGGCACCTCGGCGATGACTGTCGCCTCGTGCATCCGGAGTCCGTGTGGCCGCCCGTTCGAACCGTTTCCTGCGCCGCGCCCTGGCCGTGGGCTGCCTCCTCGCCGTCGCCGCTCTGCCGACCGCGGCGCCAGCCGCACGACCGACCGCACTGCGCGCCGCACCGGCCGACGCCCCGCAGGTCACCGTGCTGCGGATGCTGCAGATGAACCTCTGCAACAGTGGCCGCGCCGGTTGCTACACCGGCCGGGCGCTGGCCAGGGCCACCGAGGTGATCACCGCCGAGACGCCCGACCTGGTCACCCTCAACGAGATCTGCGCGAACGACCTTGCCGTCCTGCGCCGCGTGTTCCAGACCGTCCACCCCGGCCGGACCGTCGTGGCCGCGTTCCAGGCCGCCGGTGACCGACCGAGCGGCGACGACACCCGCTGCCGCAACGGCCAACGATTCGGCATCGGGCTGCTGGCCCACGCGCGGGCAGCGGCCGGCCCGGGCACCGTGTACGCCGGAACCCATCCGACGCAGGACCTCGCGGACCCCGAGGAACGGGCCTGGCTCTGCGTCGACGCCGACGGCGCCCTGCTCGCCTGCACCACGCACCTGTCGGCCACCGGCTACCGCGTCGCGCTCACCCAGTGCCACCACCTGCTCGACGTCATCCTGCCGGGGATCAGCCGCGACGCCGGAAGCCTGCCCACCGTGCTGGCCGGCGACCTCAACCTGCGCGCCGGCCACGACCCCGACGTGCGGACCTGCACGCCTACCGGCCATCAACGCATCGACGACGGCCGGCTGCAACACATCACGGCGACCCCGGACATCACGATCTGCTGTCGCACCGTGGTGCCCATGCGCGAGGCGACAGATCACCCCGGGCTGCTGGCCACCCTCACCGTCGGCCACAGCCGCCGGCCGGCCTGACCCGCCGCCGCACCGGCGTGGACGGCGCGGGCCGAGCCGGGCGGCGTCAGCGCGGGCCGAGCCGTGCGGCGTCAGCGCGGGCCGGGCCGGGCCGAGCGGCGTCAGCGCGGCGGTGTGTCCCGGCGGGACGGGAACGGCGTACCCGGCTGGCCGAGGGTGGAGCGGGCCCGCAACCCGACCGGATCGGGAGCGGCGGTGGGCGCCGGGGCCTCCGGTGCGGCGAGCCGCCGCCCGTCCAGGTACGCGGTGGCGGCCCGGTCGTCGTCGGTCGGAGCGGCCAGCAGCGCGTAGAGCAGACCGACCACCCCGAAGATCACCGCCAGCACGATCGGCACCAGCAGGGTGCTCACCCCGGTGCCGGTCACCTCGCCGGTCCCCTCGTGGCGGTGCACCGACAGGGCGCTCATGCCGGTGAAGTGCATCCCGTTGACGGCGATCCCCATGACCAGCGCGGACGCGAAGATCACGACCCCCCGCCGGACGGTCATCGCGAGCCACAGGGCGACGGTGGCCGCCACCACCGCGATGACCACCGAGAGCACCACCCGGACGGTGTCGTAGCCGAGGCTGCCGTTGAGGCGCATGGCGGCCATCCCGGTGTAGTGCATGGAGGCCACGCCGACACCGGTGAAGAGGCCGCCGGCGATCAGGCGTACCGGATTGAGCCGGCCGGTGCCCACGATGGCCAGGCCGATACCCACCGCCACCACGGCGATGGCCGTGCTGGCCGCGGTCAGCGGCACGTCGTAGCGGATCCGGGTGTTCTCGACAGCGAAGCCGAGCATGGCCATGAAGTGCATCGCCCAGATGGCGGTGCCGCCCAGCGCCCAGGCCGACAACAGACCCCACCATGCCCGCTGACCGCCGGTCCGGGCCGTGCGAATGCGTCCGGCACAGACCAGACCGAGGATCGATCCGAGCACGGACAGCGCGTAACTCAACGCGGGCGTGATCCACCCGTACTCAAAATGATTGATTTCCGCCACGGCGGCTTTCTCCCCATTCGTTACCGGCCCGTCAACACGACGCCTCGGCAATGATCAGGGGTGCCGTGATCAGGCGCAACAGCGCCTTGGCGGCTATTCGTAAGGTGCCGTCGCGGTAACCGTCCGCTGCGTCGATTCGCCGACGAAAAATGACGGATCGTCATTGTCAGGCGGACGTGTGGTAAGCGAGAACGCCCCGATTGACCGCCGCTATAGCCTGTCGCGCCGTGGAGCGCAGCTCACTTGCGGCGCCACCGGAGTCGGCAATCTGACCGAGCAGGTCGACGACCTGTCGGGCCCACCGAACGAAGTCACCGGCGGGCATCTCACCATCGATCTCGTGCCCGCTGCCGAGCACCTTGGCCAGCGCCTCACCCCGAGCCCACCGGTAGACCGGCCAGGCGAACCCGAGATCCGGTTCCCGGGTCGCGGTCAGCCCGCGCGCCGCCTCGTCGGCCTCGATCTCCCCCCACAGCTTCAGCGTCTCGTCCACCGCGTCGGCCACCGGCCCGCGCGGCAGCGACGCCCGCTCGTCGACATCACGGCGCGCCTCGAACACCACCACCGACACCGCGGCGGCCAACTCGGCCGGCGACAGCCCGTTCCACACCCCCCGGCGCAGGCACTCGGCGACCAGCAGGTCCGCCTCGGTCCAGATCCGGCCCAGCATCCGACCGGCGTCGGTGACCGCGCCGTCGCGGGCGAGGTACCCCCGCTCGGTCAGCAACGCCACGATCCGGTCGAACGTCCGGGCGAGGGACCCCGTACGGCCGCTGACCCGCTGGCGCAGCTCCTCGGTGTCGCGCTCCAGCCGCCGACGCCGCTCCGCCCAGCGGGCGTGCTCCTCCCGCTCCGGGCAGGCGTGGCAGGGGTGGTGGCGCAGCTCGGTGCGCAGCTGGGTGATCCGGTGGTCCTCGCCGGTCACCTGCCGCGAACGCCCTCCGCGCCGACCGCCGTGCCGGTCCAGGCCGGTCCCGCTGACCTCGGCGGCGAGATCCCGCCGGGCGGCCGGTGACCGGTGGTTGAAGTGCTTGGGCACCCGGATGCGGGCCAACACCTCGGCCGGTGTGGTGAAGTCGCCGGGGCTGACCCGCCCGGCCCAACGGTCCTGGGTGAGCACCAGCGGCCGGGGCTCACCGAACCCGCCGGTCGCCGGGTCCAGCACCACCGCCAGACCGGCCCGCCGGCCCGACGGCACCCGGATCACGTCACCGACGCGCAGCCGCTCCAACGAGGCCACCGCGGCGGCCTTGCGCTGGGTCTGCCCCTGCCGGGCGATCGCCTTCTCCCGCTCGGCGATCGCCACCCGCAGCGCGAAGTACTCGTCGAAGTCGCCGTGGTGGCAGGCGGCCTCCGCGCCGTACGCCTCGATGGTCTCGGTGTTGCGCTGCACCTGCCGGGCCAGACCGACCACCGACCGGTCCGCCTGGAACTGGGCGAACGACGACTCCAGCAGAGCGCGGGCCGGCTCCGCGCCGACAGTGCCGACCAGGTTCACGGCCATGTTGTACGACGGCCGGAAGCTGGAGCGCAGCGGGTAGGTGCGGGTGGACGCCAACCCGGCCACGTGCCGCGGGTCGGTCTCCGGGGACCACACCACGACGGCGTGCCCCTCCACGTCGATGCCACGGCGCCCGGCGCGCCCGGTGAGCTGCGTGTACTCCCCCGGGGTCAGGTCGACGTGCGCCTCGCCGTTGTACTTCACCAGCCGTTCCAGGACGACGCAGCGGGCCGGCATGTTGATGCCCAACGCCAGGGTCTCGGTGGCGAAGACCGCCTTGACCAGGCCACGGACGAACAGCTCCTCGACGACTTCCTTGAACACCGGCAGCATGCCCGCGTGGTGGGCGGCCAGGCCGCGTTCCAGACCGTCCAGCCACTCCCAGTAGCCCAGGACCGACA
>NZ_JAGPXZ010000660.1:0-3486 GCF_018070305.1 Micromonospora sp. M51
GTCGGCGACACGCCGTCACCCCGCTCGCCCGAGGAGGTCCGCCAGGTGATGGCGGCGCTGCAGGCCGGCACGGCGCGCGGCCGTGCCACCGCCGTCACCCCGACGGCACCGCCGTCAACGGGCCCGACGACGCCGACCGGCAGCGCGGTCCCGACGGCACCCACCGACCCGCCGACGAGCCCCGAACCACCGACCGCGACTGAGAGGGACGCCTAGTGCGGCATTCGACGAAGCAGAGCGCCGGCCTCGACTGGTTGCTCGACGAACTGGTGCAACGGGTACCGGCCGCCCGGGAGGCGGTGGTGCTCTCCGCCGACGGCCTGCTGCTCGGCTGCTCGGCCGAGTTGGAACGCTCCGACGCCGAGCACCTCTGTGCGCTCGCCGCCGGGTTCTCCAGCCTGGCCCGCGGCGCCAGCCGGCACGTGGACGGCGGCCCGGTGCGACAGACGGTGGTGGAGATGGAGGCCGCGTACCTCTTCGTCACCACCGCCGGGCAGGGCGCCTGCCTGGCCGTGGTGAGCGACGCCGACGCGGACATCGGGCTGGTCGCGTACGAGATGGCGATGCTGGTGATCCGGGTGGGGGAGAGCCTCGCCGCACCGGCCCGATCGGCAGCGGACGCCGGAGATGCGGACTGAGCCGCCCGGGCCGCAGCACGAGTGGCTGGACGGTGACGCCGGCCCGGTGATGCGCCCGTACACGCTCACCCGGGGCCGGGTACGCTCCGCCGTCGACAATTTCAACCTGGTCGCGTTCGTGGTGGCGGCGGACGTCGACCCGGCGGGTCAGGCGCACCTGCTGCCCGAGCATCGACGGCTCGTCGCGTTGGCCAGCCGGCCGGTGTCGGTGGCCGAACTGGCGGCCGAGTTGGACCTCGCTGTCGGCGTGGTCCGGGTACTGCTCGGTGATCTCCTCGCCGAAGGCCTGGTCGCGGTGCACGAGCCGCCGAAAGCCGGCATCCTTCCCGACGACGACATCCTCAAGGCGGTGGTCAGTGGACTCCGTGCGCTGTGACCAGGTGGGCACCAGCACCACCATCCCGCTGGCACTGAAGATCCTCATCGCGGGAGGCTTCGGGGCCGGCAAGACGACCTTGGTGAGCGCCCTGAGCGAGGTCCGTCCGTTGCAGACCGAGGAGGTGCTGACCGGGGCCGGGATCGGCACCGACGACATCTCCGGCGTGGAGGGCAAGTCCACCACCACGGTGGCGATGGACTTCGGCCGGATCACCATCAACGACGACCTGCAGGTCTACCTGTTCGGCACGCCGGGTCAGGACCGGTTCTGGTTCCTCTGGGACGAGCTGGCCTTCGGCGCGCTCGGCGCGGTGGTGCTCGCCGACACCCGGCGACTGGCCGACTGCTTCCCCTCCATCGACTACTTCGAGCAGCGCGGCATCCCGTTCGTGGTGGGCGTGAACTGTTTCGACGGCTCCCGCCGGTTCAACCTGGAGACCGTACGCCGAGCGCTCGACCTGGACCCGGAGGTGCCGATGGTGCTCTGCGACGCCCGGGACCGGCAGTCCGGGAAGATGGTGTTGATCTCTCTGGTGGAGCACGTGGCCCGGCAGCGCGGTGAGCCGGTGCCGGCCGCCTGAGAACCGGGCCGGAAAGCGGGTTAACGGGCGGGCAACGCGGGCACGCTCTGGTTGGATCAACGGAGGATGCCGGCGGAGGAGTGGTACGTGAGCGGTCAGGGTGAGGTCGTCCACATCGGCTGTTACACCGCGCAGAGCGGTGGACGGGGCAGCGGCATCGTCGCCGCACGTCGCGACCCGACGACCGGGGCGCTGACCCCGCTCGGCACGGTGGCGGTCACCCCGTCCCCGTCCTTCCTGGCGCGGCACCCCACCCAGCCGGTGCTCTACGCGGTCAACGAGCTGACCGACGGGGAGGTCAGCGCCTGGCAGGTCGGTGCGGACGGCGCGCTGGACCCGCTCGGCAGCCGGTCGACCGCCGGGGCCGAGCCCTGCCACCTGGCGGTGCTGCCCGGCGGCGATCACCTGCTGGCGGCCAACTACGGCAGCGGCAGCATCGCGGTCTTCCCACTCGACCCGCGGGGCGTGCCCGGCGACCGCACCGACCTGGTGGTGCACGAGGGCCACGGCCCCGACCCGGAGCGCCAGGACCACGCCCACGCCCACATGGTCTCGCCGGGACCGGGCCGGGGGCCGATCCTCGCCGTGGATCTCGGCACCGACTCCGTCTACCGGTACGACCTGGACGCGGCGACCGGACGACTGGTGCCGCGTGCGCCGCGGATGCGGACCGCGCCCGGAACCGGTCCCCGGCACCTGGCCCGGCACCCGGACGGACGGCGCTGCTACCTCGTCGGTGAGCTGGACGCCTCGGTCACCGCGTACGAGCTGACCGACGACGGCGCGTTGCACCAACGCGGGCGGGTCGAGGCGAGCGAGCGGGCCGGCCACGTCCAACCGTCGGAGGTCGCTGTCACCCCGGACGGCCGTTTCCTCCACGTCGCCAACCGTGGGGCGGGGACCGTGGCGGTCTTCACCCTGGCCGGGGACTTGCCCGAGCTGGTGGCCGAAGTGGACACCGGTGGCGAGTGGCCCCGGCACTTCGCCCTGATCGGGGAGCACCTCTACGTCGCCGACGAGCGGGCGGACATGGTGCGGGTGTTCCGGCGCGACGCCGAAACCGGCGTCCCGGAGGCGGTCGGCGAGCCGGTTCCGGTGCCGAGTCCGACGTGCGTTTTGCCCTGAACGATGGTTTAGAGACGTGAGCGCCGCACTCGTTTGGCAACGCCACGAGGCTGCTACGTCACTCTGTGTTGCAAAAGAGAGGTCAACTGTTTCTCCTGCGTAACTTTAGTCCGAACGGATGTGGCAGAGACGGCACCTAGTACGCAAGATGGTCACCGTGTCAGCAGGCCGCCATCGCATGCGTTCGAAACTCCACCTAGCCGCCGCCGCCGCAACGGTCGGGGTGCTCGTCGTCACGACGGGCGCGTGGTTCGGCTATCGGGAGTTGATCCAGCCCAGCTGCTCGGGGGAGATCCGGCTCGCCGTGGCGGTCGCCTCCGAACTCGCGCCAGCGGTGGACGCGGCGGCGTCCCAGTGGGTGAAGGACGGCGCGGCGGTAGGCCCGACCTGCATTCGGGTCGACGTGTCCGCGTCCGACCCGGTCGACGTCGCGGCCGTGGTGGCGGCCAAGCACGGCGCGGTGCTCGCCGGCGTGGGGCAGGCCAGCGGCACCGCCGTCAGCCCCGACGTCTGGGTGCCCGACTCCTCGACCTGGCTGCTGCGGTTGAAGAAGGACGCGACGGCGTTCGCTCCGACCAACGGCGCGTCCATCGCGCGCAGCCCGATCGTCGTCGCGATGCCCGAGCCGATCGCCACCCGGCTCGGCTGGCCGGACAAGAAGTTCAACTGGACCGACCTGCTCAAGCAGGTCAACAGCAGCACGCCGCTGCGGACCGGGATCGTCGAGCCGACCCGCGACGCGGCGGGCCTGTCCGGACTGCTCT
>NZ_JAGPXZ010000661.1:0-3475 GCF_018070305.1 Micromonospora sp. M51
GTGCTGCGGTTCAACACGCGGGGCACCAGGAGCGTGGTCGGCCCCAGCGAGGGAGCCTTCGACGGCGCGGTGGGCGAGCGGTACGACGTGGCCGCCGCCATCGAGTACGCGGAGTTCGCCGAACTGCCCAACATCTGGCTCGTCGGCTGGTCGTTCGGCACCGACCTGGCGCTGAAGTACGGCTGCGACCCGGCGATCGCCGGGGCGATCCTGCTCTCCCCGCCGCTGCGCTTCTCCGCCCCGGAGGACCTGGCCACCTGGGCCAGTTCGGGTCGGCCGCTGGTGGCGCTGGTGCCGGAGTTCGACGACTACCTGCGCCCCACCGAGGCGGGGGAGCGGTTCGCCGCCGTGCCGCAGGCCGAGGTGGTCGGGGTCCCGGGTGCCAAGCACCTCTGGGTGGGCGACGCGGAGACGGTCCTCGATGAGATCGTCCGGCGGGTCAACCCGGCCGTCGAGGTGCCGCTGCCGACCACCTGGGACGGCCCGATGGAGGCCGGCGACGTCAGCGCGTACGCCGACCGTACGGTGGCTGCCTTCGCCGACACGCCCGTCCCCGGCCCGGCCGCCGGTCAGGCCGACTGACCCGGACGTCTCCCGGTCCCGGTCCCGGTCCCGCGCATCCTCGCGTGCCCGCACCAAGATCGTGCTCTATCATGGTTGTAGTGGCATCATAAGATGGCGAGGCCACTACTTCCGGGATCGAGCACGATCTCCGCGGGCCGGCGCGGGACCTGGGCGGCGTGGGACCTGGGCGGCGCGGGACGGGGCGGTGCGGGCAGCGCGGGGCGCGGCGGGCTGGCGCGGGGTGCGACCTCAGCGGCGTTGCTGGCGGGGCAGCACCACCTCGCGCAGGATCAGTTGCAGGGCGGCCACCGTGGGGATGGCGATCAGCGCGCCCACCACGCCCAGCAGTGACACGCCGAGCAGCGCGGCCAGCAGGGCGGCCACCTCGTTGACCTCCACCGAGCGCCGCATCACCTTCGGGTAGATGAGGTAGTTCTCCACCTGCTGGTAGATGAGGAAGAAGACCGCGCAGGCGATGCCGGTGGGCAGGTCGGCGGCGAAGCCGACCAGGCTCACGATCACCGCGCCGAGGGTGGCGCCGATCTGCGGGATCAGGTCGGTCACCGCGACGACCACGGCCAGCGCGAACGGGTACGGCAGGTCGACGATCAGCGCGAAGACGAAGGTGGTCGCGCCGGCCAGCACCGCGATGCTCAGCGCGCCGACCATGTAGGAGCCGACCTTTGCCAAAATTTCGTCACCGATCAGCTGCACCCGTTCCCGGCGCGACCGGGGCACCAACGAGTAGCCCAGCGAGCGCAACCGGTCGAAATAGGCCAGGAAGTAGATCGTCAGCACCAGCACGGTCAGCGTCCGGAACACCGTGCCGAAGATCAGTTGTGCGCCGCCCAGCACCCCGCCGAGCGCCCGCCCGACCGTCTGGGCGTTGGCGGCGTTCTGCACCCGTTCCACCACGTCGTACCGCTCCACCAGGTCATTGACCGTCGGGTTGCGGCGCAGCTCGTCGAGCAGGCTCGGGATCTGATCGATGAACTGCCCCGACTGGGTGACGATCGGCGGGACCAGCGCCACCACGCCGCCGCAGAGCAGCAACACCACTGTCAACGCCACCGCGGCCACCGCCAGGCCGTGCGGCACACCCCAGCGGCCCAGCCGGACCACCGCCGGGTTGAGACCGACAGCGAGGAAGAGCGCGATCACCACCAGCACCAGGATGCCGCCGGCATTGCGAATCCCCAGATAGAGGGTGTACGCCAGCAGCACGCCCAGCGCGCCGGTGAAACCGATCAGGAAACTGCTGCGGCGCAGTGGCCGCCCCGGCGTGCCGAACTTTCCGGACGGGACCGCGGGCGGCTCGTCCGGGTCGATCCCCGGGGCGGGAACCGGCACCGGCGGTGGCGTCTGCACCGGCTGCGGACTTGCCGCCCGCTGTGCTTGCGCTGCCTGCGGAGTTTCCGCTGGGTGCGGTGTTTCCGCCGGCTCGGGTGTTTGCGCCGGCTGCGGTGTTTGCGCTGGCGGGGGACCGGCGGTCACGTCCGGGTCGTCGCCAGCCGGGTCGTGCTGTGGCACCAGGGACCTCCCGGCTCAGGCCGTCGGACGACGGGCGACGACCACGAACGCCCGCCACGCGGCAGGCGCGAACACCAGCACCGGGCCGGTCAGGTCCATGAGGTCACGACTTCCTTCATCAGTTCGATCGACTGGCGGCGGGACAACGCACCGTTTCTGATCATCTCGCCACGCGCCAGCAGCGTAGCCACCTCATGGTCGCCATCGACCACGCGACCGTCAATCCGGTGTGCCCCATGTGCCCCACCCAACCACCGTCAGCGCCCCCGGCCGGATTGAACGGTCCGGAAAGGCCGACGACACCCGGATGTCGACCAGGCTCGTAGATCTTGGACAGTTTCCGTCACGTCCTGACGGAAACTGTCCAAGATCTGGTGGTGAGGCGGCGTCCCGGCGGTGAAGGCTGTTCGGATGCTGCCCGCCGACGACGCCGACGCCCTCGACTGGCTCGCCTTCGAGCAGGCGGGCGTGCTGACCATCGCGCAGGTCGCCGGGCTGCTCAGCGAGGGGGCGGTGCGGGGCCGGATCCGCACCGGCCGGTGGCGGTCGATCTGCCGGGGGATCCTGCTGACCGGCAACGGCCGCCTGACCCGCGACCAGCAACTGTGGGTTGCGGTGCTGGCCGCCGGACCGGGCGCGATGCTGGCCGGGGTGACCGCAGCCGCCGAGGCCGGGGTACGGGGGCTGCGCCGCGAACCACTGCACGTGCTGGTGCCGGCCGCTCGCCGTGCGGCGCGGACCACACTGCGTCGCCTGCCGATCGACATGCCAGCGGTGCTGGTGCATCGCACGACGGTGCTGCCCGAATCACACCGTCAACTCGCCCGCCCGCCGCGTACCACGACGGCGCGGGCCCTGGTGGACGCGGCAGGCTGGGCGGCCGGCGTGGACGAGGCACAGGCGGTGCTGGCCGCCGGTTGCCAGCAACGCCGGGTGATGCCCGAGGAGTTGCGGGCGGTGCTCGACGTGCTGCCCCGGGCGCCGCGCCGGCACCTGATCGGGCAGACGGTCGGCGACATCGCGGGCGGCGCACAGGCGCTCTCCGAGATCGATTTTCTGCGGCTGTGCCGCCGGCACCGGCTGCCCGCACCCGATCTCCAGGAACACCGGGTTGACGCGGCCGGCCGCAACCGCTGGCTGGACGCGTACTGGCGGAAGTGGCGGGTGCAGGTGGAGGTCGACGGGGCGCACCACATGGACGCCAGGCAGTGGGCGGCGGACATGCGTCGGCCGAACGACGTCTGGACCAGCGGCGACCGGATCCTGCGCTTCCCGGCCTGGCTGGTCCGTGCCCGCCCGGACGAGGTCGCCGACACCGTCCGCCGCGCTCTCGTAGCGGCCGGCTGGACTACCACCCCACCGCTGCGCCACCCAACGGCAA
>NZ_JAGPXZ010000662.1:0-3473 GCF_018070305.1 Micromonospora sp. M51
GCACTGGCACCCCGTCGCGGGCGGCCATGCTCATCAGCTCGGTGCGCAACGGGCCCTGCTCCATCGGGGTGAACCGGTTGAACACCGGCTCCACCAGCACCGGCAGCACGAACGACAGCAGCACCACCAGCACGGCGGCGCCGGCCGCGCCGAACGCCCACCACCAGCGCGGCGCGAGCCGGATGACAGCGTAGAAGCCGAACAACGCCACCGCGCCGATCACCGCGCTGACCGCGTACGACTTGAGCAGGTCGACAGCCCAGCCGCTCCAGCCGTTGGTGCTCAACCCGTAGCGGGTGAGAACGCTCTGCCGCCAGGCGGCGAACGGAAGTGTCACGAGGTCGGCGACGAGCATCACCGCCAGCCCGCCGAGCACGGCCTGCGCGACCCAGTGCCCGCCGAACGGCCGGCCCACCAGCTCGACCAGGCGACTGCCCAGCGGGGTCAACCCGAGCGCGAGGGCGATCAGCAGCCCGACGGCGAGCGCGGCGTAGCCGCCGGGGCGCAGCGCGGCCCGGAACTCCCGCCCCTTGGCCACCTGCTCGGCGGGCAGGTCACCCAGCGCGGCGAGCTGGTCGGCGCGGGGCGCCGGTGGACGGTGCCACGGGATGAGCAGCGCGGCCAGCACGACCAGCGCGACGGTCAGCCCGGCCAGGGCCAGCAGCGCCCACCCGCGCGGGGTCACCGCGTCACCGCCCGTTGTACCCCGCTCATCGCGCCGCTCCTCCCGCCGTGACCGCTCATCCTATGGCCCGCGAAAAGCCCGCTTCCGGGCGCGGTGTCGCGCTCAGGCGACCCGGCGGGTGGGGCGGCGGCGAGCGGCCGGTGGGCGGGCGGGCGCAGCCAGCACCTCCACGTCGAAGCCGGCTCGGGCGAGCACCTCGATGGCCTCGACCTCGGCGGCGACCAACCCGGCCGCCGGGGACGTCTCGTCGAACAGGGCGGTCAGCGGGCAGCCGGAACAGCCGTCGGCCCGCTTCGCGCACCCGTCGCAGTCGATGAGCATCACGCCTCCTGATCGGCTCGCGGCACCCGGGCGACTCTCGTCGTCGCCGGCCGAGCACCGTCGGTGACATCGACACTAAACACCGGGTACGACAGGAACCCCGTCCGACCGCCCGTTTCAGGGCTAGATCCACTCCACATCAGCGATATCGGGGTATCCCACCCTTTCGGAACGCCCGACATCACGGAGCTCTGCCGGTCGAGCGAGCGGCATCGTTTGGTCGCTCGGTCAGTCGGGCACTGAGCGACGGTGGCCGACCTCGATGCTTCGTCCGTCGTGGGCTTCCGGTACTCCCCCCGTCGACATCGCCTCGCCAAGGTCCTCGTTCTGCTGGGTGCCGCGGCCCTCCTCGCCTTCTACACAGTGGTGTTCGACGAGGTGTGGTGGAAGGTGCTGCTGCGGTTCGGGATGATCGGCGCCATCGTCGCGCTGACCACCAACTGGCAGCTGCGCCGTCAGCCTCGGCTGCCGCTGCGGCTGACCGAGGAGACGCTGCACCTGACCGGGCCGAACGGAACCAGTCTCAGCATCGACTGGGTCAACATGGCCAGCGCCCAGGTCCGAGGCCGCATGGACCCCCGGCTGGTGGTCACGCCACTCGACCCGGAGCAGACACGGCCCCCCATGCGGGCCGGGCAGTGGTCGACCCCCGGGCGCGGCCCCTATGAGTTGGTCGTCCGGCTCGCCTGGATGACGCCGGGCACCGACGCACTGCGTCGTGAGCTGGCCCGACGACTACCGACCAGCTGACCCCGAGCCTCCGCCCGGTCGTCGGGGTTGGGTTTCAGCCCTGCGCGTCGAGGTCACGCAGTGCGTAGCGGAGGTGCTGCCACTCCTCTTGAAAGATCACGTGCAGGCAGTGCCGGACGGACACGACGTGCTCGGGCCACCAGGCGCTCGGCCGAGACTCGGCGAGCACCTCCGGCGTGACGGTCGCCAGAAACTCGCGCACCATGGCCTGCCGCTCGGCCCGCACCTGGAGGACCGCGTCGAATGTCGGCTGCTCGGTAGCGAAGACCGACATGTCGAAGCCGTCGGTCTCATACTCGGCGTGCCACTGACCCAGCGGGTGGAACGGCTGCGGCAGGCGCAGGACTGCCTTTCCCAACCAGGCGTCGGCGGCGAACGCGAGATGGCGCAGCGTCTGCGCGAACGACCACTCCCCGTCGATCGAGACGTCGACAGCACCCTCGGGCATGGACACGGCCCGGTCGACAGCCGCCGCCCAGGCCCGTTCGAGCGCGGCCCACCCCGCCCGAAGGTCGTCCGGGTTCTCGGCCCGCCGGAGGTCGCGCCCGGGAAAGCGCCGGTTCAGCTCGGCCTCGACCAACGGCACGACATCGACGCCGTTGATCAGCAATGTGCCCTCGGCCAGCCACGGCGCGTCGATGTCCAGACCATCGACGTCGACGCCGCGCATCACCGCACCGGCCAGCGTCGACCTGTTGAACCGGGCACCGCGCAGATCCTGGTCGACGAAGACCGTGACGTCGTCCCGTGCCATGGTGACTCCCTCCGCCGACGACAGCGGCGACGTTAGCCCTCGGGTACGACAGCGGACCACCCGACAATCGATTGAGCAGGATCGACCGGGTTCAAGGACCATGGGCCATCCCAACCGGTCGGACACCCCGACATCATGGAACTCGTGTCGATCACGACGCCGGAGTCCGGATGTACGGATGGAAACCAGCGTGTGGCGGGGACGTCAGGACCGGGCGAGCCGCCGCAGCAGGGAGTCCGCGCCCAACGGGTACGCCCCGTGCCGGCGTACCCCGTCGGCGACCTCGCGGTCCGACGAGACCACGACCACCGGCCGGCCCGCCGGCTCGGCGCGGACCAGCCGCCGGATCAGCTCGTCGGCGGTCTCGCCCTTGCGGGAGAAGAGCACCCGCACGCCGCGCGGCGCGGGCGGCAGGCCGTGCATCCGCTCGGCGCCGTCGAAGACCACTGTGACCTCGTCGCCGGTCTGCGCGGCGATCCCGCCCAGCCCGGTGATGAGGCGTTTGCGCTGCTGCTCCAGGGACATCTCACCGAAGCCGCGCTTGGTGACGTTGTAACCGTCCACCACGAGGTGCGCCCGGGGCAGGGCGAGCAGTTGGTCGAGCCGGGCCGGGTCGTCGGTGTCGCGGGCGCGGGTGGCCGGGCCGGCCGGGGCGCTGCCCGGCTGCTCGGCGAACGCGTCGGCGACGAAGTCGGCGGGGAGTTTGTTCACCGGGTCGAGCGCCAGCTCCCGGCGCAACCCGACGGCGGCCTGGCCGATGGTCTCCAGGAGCAGCCAGAGCCGGGCGTCGTCGACCGAGCGTGCCTCCTTGGCACTGGCCCGCGCCACCCCGGCGGCGGCCTCGGCCTCGGCCAGCCGGGCCCGGGCGCGGCGGAGTTCGGCGTCCACGTCGGCGCTGGCGCGGGCGGCCCGGCCGCGTTCGGTGGCCAGCAGCTCGGTGGCCTTCCGTTCGCGGGCCTGGGT
>NZ_JAGPXZ010000663.1:0-3470 GCF_018070305.1 Micromonospora sp. M51
CACCGCGTGCACGGCGGCCAGCACCTCGCCGTACGCCCGCCAGTGCGCGTCGGTCATCGGGCCGTCGAGCGCCCGCTGGTCGGAGACCCACGGCACCACCGAGAGGCGGCGGCCGTCGTGGTCGATGGACAGCCGTCCGCCGACGGACCGCAGCGGCGCGGCGATGCCCGGCACCCCCTGTCCGGCCAGGTACGCCGTCACGTCCAGGCCGGCCGGGGTGCCGCCACCGCTCAGCTTGACCGCGTACCGACAGCCGTCGGCGGCCTGAGCCAGCCACAGTCGGGCATGCTGGTCAGCGCCGGAGGTGACCCGCTCCATCGTGGACAGGCGCAGGCCGAAGCCCGTTCGTACCTGTTCGGCCACCTGCCGCGCGTCGTCCTGCTCCATGCGGACACCATGCCAGCGCTCCGGCCACCGACCCAGCGGTTTTGCCGGTCGCCGGGGTGTTCTGAGACGTCCTATCCGGGTATGGGATACCGGCACCAGCTACGACCGCCGAGAGGAACCGACGTGGCGACCATCCGCGCCCTCGTACTCAACTGCACCCTCAAACCGTCGCCCGCGCCGTCGAGCGCCGACCAGCTCGGTCGGGAAGTGCTCGCCGAGTTGGCCACGCAGGGCGTGGAGGGCGAAATGATCCGGGTAGTCGATCACGATGTGCGTTTCGGGGTGTCCACGGACGAGGGCGACGGCGACGGTTGGCCGGCCATCCGCGCCAAACTGATGGCAGCCCAGGTGCTGATCATCGCCACGCCGATCTGGCTCGGTCAGCCCTCCAGCGTCTGCAAGATGGTCCTCGAACGCCTCGACGCCGAACTCTCCGAGACCGACGCCAAGGGCCGCCTCCGCACCTACGGCAAGGTGGCCGGCGTCGCCGTGGTCGGCAACGAGGACGGCGCCCACCACACCATCGGCGAGGTGCAGCAGGCACTCAACGAGGTCGGGTTCACCATTGCCGCCGCCGCGACCTACTGGGTCGGCGAGGCGCTGCACACAGTGGACTACCGCGACGCCGGCCCCAAGCCCGACACCACCGGCCGCACCACCAAGGCTTTGGCGCTCAACACCGCACACCTGGCCCGGCTCCTCGCCGACCAGCCCTACCCGCCGCCGGACGCGAAGGGTGCCGGGGTCGGCCCGAGCCGCGAATAGACCTCACCGCCAGGTGCCCCACCGCTGGGGAAGCCCGGCGCGCGGCTCGCTACCGATCCGCCCCGGCCGGACCCGGCGCGGTCAGCGCCAGCCGTAGCCGGCGCGCAACGCCTGCCCGACCCGGTCGAACCGGGGCCGGTCCAACACGGCGCCCTCCCGGCGGATGCTGTCCTCGCGCATGGTGAGCACCCGGTCCAGCCGGACCCAGCTCGGCCGGTTGTCGCGGTCCCACTCCCCCGGCCCGAGCGCGAACCAGTGCCGCTGCCCGTCGCGCTCGCTCTGGCTGGACAGCATCAGCCCGAACAGGGTCCGGCTGTGGCGCCCGACGACCAGCACCGGCCGGTCCTTGCCCTGCCGGGGGTCGTCCTCGTACGGCACCCACGTCCAGACGATCTCGCCCGGGTCGGCCTGACCGTCGCGCTCCGGGGCGTAGGTCAGCTCCCGACGCTGCAACGCGCTCACCTGACGACGGCGAGCCACCTGCGCGGGCGCCGGCCCGGTACGCCGGGGCGACGGGATCACCGCACCCACCCGGGAGATACGCGCCGCGACATTCCTCAACAGACCAGCCACGGCGGGCAGCCTACCCGCCGCCGTGGCGGGCGGGTGCGACAGACTGGCCCGATGGACGAGCTCCCCCGCGACCTGCCGATCCTTGAGCGACGTGCGGTGCGGCTGGTGGTCACCGACGGCACCGAACGGGTCCTGCTGTTCCACACCCGGGACCCGGACCACCCCCGGTTGGGCACCTGGTGGGAGCTGCCGGGCGGCGGCATGGATCCCGGTGAGACCCATCGCGACACGGCGGTGCGGGAGCTGCGGGAGGAGCCCGGCATCGTGATCAGCGCCGCCCAGGTGGGCGCGCCGACCTGGCGGCGCCGGGCCAGCTTCCTGCACCGCCAGGTACGGCACCTGCAGGACGAGGTTGTCGTCGCCGTCCGACTGGCCGGCCCCGGCCCGGACGTGGACGAGACGCACCGGCTCGACTACGAGCGGGAGGACTACTTCGGCTTCCGCTGGTGGCCGTTGCCCGAGGTGGTGGCCAGCCGGGAACGGTTCTACCCCGGGCAGCTCCCTCGGCTGATCACCCCGTTCCTCGCCGGCACGGAGATCGACGAGCCGTTCGAGCTGTGGTCGTGAGCCAGGCCGGCGGGCAGAGTAGGGTCATGACGACAGCGCTGCACGGGCCCCTCTCCGCGTACGCCGCACGGCTGCACGCGACGATCGGCGACCGGCATCACGTCGCGTCCCCGCTCGGAGCCTGGTTGTTGCTCGCGGTCTGCGCCGCTGCGGCGGGCACCTCCGACCCGGCCACCAGGGACCTGACGCACGCCCTGGGCACCGACCCGGCGGACGCCGCCGAGGTCGCCCGAACCCTGCTGGACGCGCCGCACCCGCTGGTCGGGGCCGCCACCGCGCTCTGGCACCGGCCGGGGCAGGTCAACGGGCCGGCCGCGTGGCGGGCCGCGCTGCCCACCACCACCGCCGTCGGCGTCCTGCCCGACCAGGCCGGGTTGGACGCCTGGGCGCGTGAGCACACCCTCGGCCTGATCGAGGCGTTCCCCCTGCGGGTCGGGCCGGACGTGGTGCTGGCCCTGGCCAGCGCGTTGGCCACCCGGGTGTCCTGGGCCACCCCGTTCGACGTCGCCGACGCCCGCGCACTCGGCGCCGGCAGCCCGTGGGCCGGCCAGCTGCGGCGGGCGCTGCGCAGCCCGAGCCAGGGCCACCGGTGTGCCATCGTCACCACCGCGCGGGCCGGTGACGGAATCGTGCACGCCGCGCCGGCCCGGACGACCGACGGCGCGGGGCTGGTGGTGGTCTCGGTGGCCGCCGCGCCGCAGGTGCCGCCGGCCGACGTGCTGGCCGTCGCGTACGACCTCAGCGCCGGCGCGGCCGACGGCGCGCAACCGGCCGACAGCCGATCCCTGTTCGACCTGCCGCTCGGCGATACTCCCCTGTGGACGGTCACCGAGCAGCGGGTACGCACCCGGGCCGCCGGCGGCCGCGAGGAGCGACACCACGCCGTACTCCCCTGCTGGTCGGCCCACAGCGAGCACGACCTGACCGCTGCGGCGCTCGGTTTCCCGGCCGCGTCGGCAACAGTGGCGAAGACGTTGGCGCTGCCGATCGAGAACGTCGAGGCGCGGCAGACGGCGATGGCCCGGTTCGGCCGGTACGGCTTCGAGGCGGCGGCGGTGACCGGGATGTTCGGGCTGACCAGTCTGCCGCCGGAGGGCGTCGCCCGCACCGCCGAGCTGCGCTTCGGTCACCCGTACGCCGGCGTGGCGGTCGCCTCCGACACCCTGGGCCGCCGTCGC
>NZ_JAGPXZ010000664.1:0-3464 GCF_018070305.1 Micromonospora sp. M51
ACGCCACGGTCACCAGCAGCACCGCGGCGGGACGGGCCGCCCCTCCGAGGAAACCCAACGGGCCGACCAGCGGACCGGCCAACGACACCGCGGCCGCCGCCGACGCGAGGAACCCGGCCAGGGTGATCCCGAGCTGAATCGTGGCCAGGTAGCGGTTGGGGTCGTGGGACAACCGCACCAACCGGTCCCCGGCCCGGCTGCGCCGACCCAGCCGCCGCAACTGCCCCTCGCGCAGGGTCACCAACGCCATCTCACTGCCGGAGAGCGCGGCGTTGACGAGCACCAGCACGGCCACCAACGCCAACTGCCCGAGCTGACCGCCCATCGCGTACCCCCGTCCGCCGCCTGAGGTCACTCAACCGCAAGGGACCGCGGCGCGGGCCCGGTTCGCCACCGGCGCCCGGCTCAGTCGACCTCCAGGTCGTCCAGCGAGATGGCGTGGGTCATCAGCCACCGGGCCAGCGCCGACATCCCGAACAGCCACAGCGGCACCGACTCGGTGGGGCCGTTGGTGGCGTAGATGGCAAAGCGCAGGTCCGGAGCGCGGTACGCCTCGATCCGCCACCGGTGCTGCCGGTCCCGCCAGACCGCCGAAGGGTCCATGGCGTCACCGTAGGTGACCACCGCCGACCTCGGGGTCGGTTGGCCGGCACCGCCGGCTCAGCCCGGCACCACCGTCGTTCCGAACACGATCCGGGCGACGGACACCAGCAGGCTGATCCCGACTCCGGCGAGGATCAACCAGCCGAAGCCACGCCACCCCGAGCCCCGGCCGGGCACCGGCGCCGGCGGTGGCCTCCACACCTCCCGGTAGGTCCACGCCAGCACACCCACCCCGAACGGCAGGAGCCCCACCCAGAACCAGAACCACCTCGTGCCGGCCAGCGGCGGCGCGCCGACGATCAGCCGGCCCAGCCACAGCAGAGTCAGCACACCGGCGAGCAGACCCGCCGTGGTCGCAATCCGGGACGGAACGTCGCCGCCGGCGTGCCACGGATCGGCGACGGCGGCGAGCCGCGCATCCAGCCCGGTCCGCGCCAGCCGGTCCGACCCCGCCGAGTACGGCTGCGGGTCGGGCGGTTGGACCGAGGCGTACCGGGTCTGACCGCTGGGCACCGTCCACGTGATCATCCAACCCTGCTCGGCGGGCCGCAGATCAGGTTGGCTGCCCCAGTAGGGGTCGTCGTCGTCCCAGCCGTTCGCCCGCTGATAGGTCACCACCCGGCCCGCCGCGAGATCCCGGTCGAGCTGGGCTTCGGTCGACTCGCGGGGCTCGACCCACCACGCCAGAGCGGCCCACAGCACCCACAGCACCGGCAGCGCCCAACGCAGCGCCACCGAGACGACGCGCCACCGACCACCGCACGACCGGGACGGGGACACCTCGACCATCAGCCCACCGTCGCATCTCGGCGCAACCGGGTCAGCACCGGATCGGTCGCGGCGCTCAGCGGTCGGGGTGATCCTGGTCCGTCGGCACGATGGCTCGCCGGACGCAGTCGCGAAGCAGCGCACGACGGCGGGAGTGCACGTCGTCGGGTTCCTGGCCGCTGGCGGCGTAGACGTTGCTCACCGGCGACCAGGCCATCGACATCGCGATGACCAGGGCCATGATGTCGAACGGGTCACCACCGCGGATCCGGCCGGCGGCCTGGGCCTCGGCGATCGCCGTGAGCTTTCGATCGTCGTAGTGCTGGTGGGTCTCGACGAGGTGTCCTGCGGGCCGGCGTTCCAGCCGCGTCCAGGTCGCGAGCCGGATGAGGTCGGGGCGGCGCAGGTATTCGTCGTAGAGGCGGACGGCCCAGTCCGCGAGATCGTCGGCGTCGATGGGCACGACGTTGGTGATGCGTTCCAGCGAGCTGAGGAAGATCGCGTCGAAGAGTCGTTCCTTGTCCCCGAAGTAGGCGTAGAGCTGCGCCTTGTTGGTGCGGGCCGCCGTCACGATGCGGTCGACGCGGGCCCCGGCGATGCCGTGTTGGGCGAACTCCTCGGTGGCGGCGTCCAGGATGCGCTGGTAGGTCGCGGCACCTCGCGAGGTCAGCGGCTGCTCCGGCATGGCCCCACACTAGCAAAACAGAACAGTTGGTTTGCTTCGGCTCGGCGCCCGACCTAAGCTTCGGCAGACCGAACAGTCTGTTTATAGGAGTCGATCATGCGAAGGACCACCGGATGGCGAGCAACCGGCCCGACGGAACTGCGGCGTACCCCGATCGAGCGCCGTGACCTACGCCCCGACGACATCGCGGTGCGCGTCGACTACTGCGGGGTCTGCCACAGCGACCTGCACGCCCTGCGCGACCACGACCAGCACGCCGACGCCGCACTGGTGCCGGGGCACGAATTCACCGGCGTGGTGATTGACACCGGCCCCGAGGTGACCCGCTTCTCGATCGGCGACAGCGTCGCGGTGGGCAACATCGTCGACTCCTGCGGCGCCTGCGCCATGTGCGCGGCCGGACAGGAGAACTTCTGCCACCCCTTCCCGACCCTGACCTACGGCGGCACGGACCGGCAGGACGGGTCGACGACGCTGGGTGGCTTCTCCCGCGAATACGTCGTGCGGGACACCTTCGCCTACCCGCTCCCCGCCGGCCTCGACCCGGCCGCAGCCGCCCCGCTGCTGTGCGCCGGCGTCACCGTGTGGGAACCCCTGCGCTCCCACAACGTCGGCCCAGGCACCCGCGTCGCCGTGGCCGGGCTCGGCGGCCTGGGCCACCTCGCGGTCAAGATGGCCGTGGCACTCGGCGCCACCACGACCGTGATCAGCCGCACCCTGGACAAGCGGGACGACGCCCGTCGGCTCGGCGCACACGACCTCGTCGACTCCACCGATCCCCAGCAGATGGCTGCCGCCCGCGACACCTTCGACCTCGTCATCGACACCATCTCCGCACCGCACGACCTCGCGCCGTACCTGCGGCTGGTGGCGATGGACGGCACCCTCAGCCTGCTCGGATACCTGGGACCGGTGACCGTCGAGACCACCGACCTGCTCATCGGCCGCAAGAGGCTCAGCTCCGCCGGGAGCGGAGGCCGCGGCTCGACGGCTGAGATGCTCCAGTTCTGCGCCGACAACGGCGTCACCGCCGACATCGAGATCCTCCCGTCGGCGCAGGTGGGCACGGCACTCGACCGCCTGCGGCGAAACGCCGTCCGCTACCGCTTCGTGCTGGACATGTCCGACCTCGACTGACGGTGGTCGGCGCGCCGCTCAGGTGACGACGATCCGGGCGTCGTCGGGCAGCCGGCGGGTCGCGCCCCGCCGGTCCAGCAACTCCAGCAGGGGCACCGCCACCCGGCGGGTGGTGTCCAACGCCTGCCGCGCCGCGGAGAGGGTGAACGGCTGCGGCAGCCCGGCCAGCACCCGCACCGCGTCGTCGAGCACGTCGGGCAGCAACACCACGTTGTCGGCCAACCGCAGCAGGGCGCCGGCGAGCCGGACGTCGACCAGGTCGGTGTGGTGA
>NZ_JAGPXZ010000665.1:0-3458 GCF_018070305.1 Micromonospora sp. M51
CTGCCGCACTGTCGCCTCGGCCCGCCCGGCCTGCGCGCCCGGCGGCGTCGGAGCGGCGGTCGCGCCGGGTTCGGCCCGGTCCGCCATCACGGGTACGAAGACCAGGTCGGCCTCGCCCAGCAGCCGCACCGCCTTGACGGTGAGCAGCTCCGGGTCGCCGGGGCCGACACCGACCCCGGTGAGCGTGGCGGTCATCGGGCCGCCTCGACCAGTCGGCGGGCCGCGCCGGGGTGACCGGCCCAGTGGGTGTGCAGGTAGGACGCGTGCACCCGGCCGGAGACGAAACCGTGCTCGGCGTCGTTCCACCGCCACGCCGGTGCGTCGCCGTGCCCCGGGTCGGTGGTGGTGCGGTGGAACTCGTGGCCGCGTACCTGCGCACCGGCGCGGGCCACCGGGGAGTCGGTGCTCGCCACTGCCTCCCGGTAGCCGAGGGTGAGCCGGTCGGTCATCCGGGCGGTCAGGTCCAGCCGACCGCACATCGGTACGCCGTCCAGGGACCGCCCGAGGTAGAGCAGCCCGGCGCACTCGGCCACGATCGGCCCGTCGAAGTCGGCCAGCTCGGCGCGCAGCGCGGTGTTGTCGGCAAGCGCCTGGGCGTACGCCTCGGGGACGCCGCCGCCGATCACCACCGCGCGGGTGCCGGTGGGCAGCGCCGGGTCGCGCAACGGGTCGACGGTGACGACGTCCGCGCCGGCCGCGGTGAGCAGTTCGGCGGTCTCCGCGTACGAGAAGGTGAAGGCCGGACCACCGGCGAGCGCGACGCGTGGTCGCTCGACGCCGGCCGCCCCGCCGACGGCGGCGACCGGGTTCCACGCCGGGGTCGTCAACGGTGCGGCGGTGCGGGCCAGGTCGAGCACGGCGTCGACGTCCACCGTGGCCTCGACCAGTTCGGCAAGGGCGGTGACGATGGCGAGCGACTCGGGTGCCCGCTCGGCGACCGGCACCAACCCGAGGTGCCGGGCCGGCGCGGCCACCTCGGCGGCGCGGGTGACCGCCCCGAGCACCGGTACGCCCACCTCGGCGAGGGCGTCGCGCAGCAGTGTCTCGTGCCGGGGTGAGCCGACCCGGTTGAGGATCACCCCGCCGATCCGAACCGCCGGGTCGAACGCGGCCATGCCGAGGGTGAGCGCGGCGGCCGAACGGCCCTGCGCGGTGGTGTCCAGCACCAGCAGCACCGGTGCCTCGATCAGCCGGGCGACGTGCGCGGTGGAGGCGAAGTCACGCCGGCCCACCGCGCCGTCGTGCAGGCCCATGACGCCCTCGACCACGGCGACGTCGGCGGGCGTGGGGACGCTCGCGCCGTGTCGCAGCAGGGGGGTGATCAGGTCGGGCCCGACCAGGAACGGGTCGAGGTTGCGGCCGGCTCGTCCGGCGGCGAGGGCGTGGTAGCCGGGGTCGATGTAGTCGGGGCCGACCTTGTGCGGGCTGACGGCGAGTCCCCGTCGGCGGAGCGCGGCGAGCAGCCCGGTGGCGACCGTCGTCTTGCCGTGGCCACTGGCCGGGGCGGCGACCACCACCCGGGGCAGCGCCCACTGCCCGCTCACCATTCGATGCCCTTCTGGCCCTTCTGGCCGGCGTCCATCGGGTGCTTGACCTTGGTCAGCTCGGCGACCAGGTCGGCGGCGGCCACCAGGCGCGGGTCGGCGTCCCGCCCGGTGATCACGACGTGCTGGAAGCCGGGCCGGTCGGCCAGCGTGGCGACCACCTCGTCGACGTCCACCCAGCCCCACGTCATCGGATAGGTGAACTCGTCCAGCACGTACAGCCCGTACCGTTCGGCGGCCAGGTCACGCTGGATCTGCCGCCAGCCCTCCAGGGCGTCGGCGGCGTGGTCGGCGTCGCCGCCGCGCTGGATCCAGGACCAGCCCTCGCCCATCTTGTGCCAGGCCACCGGCGCGCCCTGGCCGGTGCGCTCGTGCACCTCGCCGAGGGTCCGGAAGGCGCTCTCCTCCCCCACCCGCCACTTGGCGCTCTTGACGAACTGGAACACCCCGACCGGCAGTCCGGCCGTCCAGGCCCGCAACGCCAGCCCGAAGGCCGCTGTCGACTTCCCCTTCATCTGCCCGGTGTGGACCATCAACAGCGGCCGGTGCCGCCGTTGCCGGGTCGTCAACCCGTCAGCGGGCACCACGCTCGGTTGTCCCTGCGGCATCAGGCCGTCCCCCATCCCTCGTCCAGGTGTCCCGCGATCTTGCGGTTTCTGTTGTTCATATGCGTGCTTGGTCCGTTATGCCGCGACAGAAAGTGCACGATCGCGGGGGTGGGGGTGGGTCAGGGATTCCAGGGGGGTTCTTGGGGCATTCAGCTGGGTGGCCAGGCGGGCGGCCAGGTGGAGGCGGACCGGGCCGGACTCGCAGTCGACGACCACGCAGGCAGCGTTGGTGGCGGCCAGGACCTGCGCCGCCGCTGCCGCCCGGTCCAGTGGGCGGGTGCCGGCGGTGGCCCGACCATCGGTGACGATGAGGACCAGCGGGCGGCGCTTCGGATCGCGCAGGCGCTCCACCCGCAGCAGGTCCGCGGCGGCGAGCAACCCCTCGGCCAGCGGTGTCCGCCCACCGGTGGGCAACTCGGCCAGCCGGGTCGAGGCGGCCAACACCGACGAGGTCGCCGGCAGCAGGGTCCGGGCACCGGCACCCCGGAACGCGATCACCGCGACCTTGTCCCTGCGCTGGTACGCGTCGGTGAGCAGGGCGAGCACCGCGTCCTTCACAGTGGTCATCCGCTGCCGGGCCCCCATCGATCCGCTCGCGTCCACCACGAAGAGCACCAGGTTGCCCTCACGCCCTTCGCGAACCGCCTCCCGCAGGTCGTCGCGGCGCAGTCGCAGCGGACCGGTGAGCCGGCCCCGGGCCGCCTGGTGCGGCGCGGCGGCGCGGATCGTGGCCGGCAGGTGCAGCGCGCCGACCCGGCCCGCCGGCACCCGCGCGCCGGTGGTGCGGCCCCGCCCGGTCCGGGCCCGCGACCGCCGGCCCGGCACCCCGTCACCCAGGCCGGGCGCGGTCAGCGTCCGCGCCCGCAGCCCACCCCGGGGTACGGCCACCGGCTGCGACTCCCCGCCCCGGGTCGGGTCCTCGGCACCGGCCGACGCTCCCCGGCCACCGGGCGTCCCCGCGTTCCGACCGTCGCCGTTCGGGTGCTGCGGCCAGCGGTCGTCGCCCCGGTCACCCGGCTGACGCCGCGGCCAGCCGTCGGTACCGTCCGGGCCGTCGGTGCGCCCGTCCGGGCCCGCGCCGTCACGTGCCGTCGAGTACCCGGCCGACCCTGGTTCGCCCTGCTCGACCCCGTCATCGCCGGCGTCGCCGCCCTGGGCTCCGCCGCCAGCCGGGCTACTTCCGTTCGGGCCGCCGCCACCGGCCGGGCCACCACCGTTGGGGCCACCGCCGTTGGGGCCACGGTCCTCGGAGCCACCGTCGTCGGGGCCGTCGGGGCCGTCGTCGTCCGGGTCGTCGGGGTGGGCG
>NZ_JAGPXZ010000666.1:0-3457 GCF_018070305.1 Micromonospora sp. M51
AGGCTCGCGACTGCCCGGAAACCCAGGTGCGGCCCGCGGAGCCGCACCGCCCGGAGGTGGCGCCGCGAAACGCCGCGCTCCGGCTGGTTGGAACGGGCGTTCGAGGCAATCGAACACTCGTTCTAACTACTGCTGACAGTACACCTCCCCTCCGACGAAAATGCAACGTGTGACGCGCTGAGCGTGCCGGCCGGATGAACCCACCCCGGCGAACCGGGAAGAATGACGACATGCAGCCACACCCGAACGTACGAGCGGTGCAGGACGCGCTCACCGCCGCCGGCACGCGCGACGGCACCGGCGAGCCCAGCCTGGTCCGTCTGCTGCCCGACGCGGTGCACACCGCCGCGGCGGCCGCCGAGGCGCTCGACGTCGAGGTCGGTCAGATCGCCAACTCCCTGATCTTCGACGCGGACGACACGCCGCTGCTCGTGCTCACCTCCGGCGCGCACCGGGTCGACACCGCCGGTCTGGCGGCATCGATCGGCGTCACCCGGCTGCGCCGGGCCACCCCGGAGTTCGTCCGGACCCACACCGGACAGCCGATCGGCGGGGTCGCCCCCCTCGGGCACCCGCACCCGCTGCGCACCCTGGTGGACACGGCGCTGGCGGCGTACCCGGAGATCTGGGCCGCGGGTGGCGTACCCCAGGCGGTCTTTCCGACCACCTACACCGAACTGCTGCGGGTCACCGCCGGCACCCCGGCCGAGGTGGCGTGAGCGAGCGGAGCGTGCTGACCAACCAGTCCGGCAGCGCGGTCCCGGAGCTGGTCACGCTGCACGTGTGGCGGACCTCCCGCGGCGCGCTGCCCCGGGCGCTGACCCGGATGGCGCTGGACCCACGCCGGCTGCGCGCCCTCCCGGGCGCCCGGTTCGGCAAGCTGCTGGGCACCGGGACCGGCACCGACTTCGGGCCGAGGGACGCCGACCTGACCCGGTGGGCGGCGCTGACCGTCTGGGACTCCCCCGCCGCGGCGGCCGACTTCGACGACTCGTCGGTCGGACGGGCCTGGGCACGCATCGCCCACGCCCAGGCCCGGATCGACCTGCGCCCACTGACCAGCCGGGGCGAGTGGTCCGGCCAGCGGCCGTTCGGTGACCCGTCGGGCGGCCGGGTCACCGGCCCGGTGCTGGCACTGACCCGGGCTCGGCTGCGGGCCCGCCGGGCCGCCACCTTCTGGCGGGCGATCCCACCGGTGGCCGCCGCCCTGCGCGACGCGCCCGGGCTGCTGGCCCGGTTCGGGGTCGGCGAGGCACCGTTGGGCTGGCAGGGCACGGTGAGCGTGTGGCGCGACCCGACGGACCTGGTGGCGTTCGCGTACCGTCACCCGGAGCATCGGGCGGCGATCATGCGAACCCCCACCGCGGGCTGGTACGCCGAGGAGCTGTTCGCCCGGTTCGAGGTGCGCGACGTGGTCGGCGACCGGTCGGTGCTCGGGTGGGCCGCCGATGGTGGCCCGGAAACGGTGAAGGGTGGACGGGCATGAGGTTGGTGCGCTGGACGCCGGACGATCTCGTCCGGCGGCTGGACGACGTGGTGGCCGTCTACGGCGAGGCGATGGGATACCGCACCGACCTGCTGGAGGCCCGGCGCGGTTACATCGCCACCCACGTTCGCCGGCCGGGTTTCCGGGCGGTCGCCAGCCTGACCAGCGAGGGGCACCTCGCCGGCTTCGGCTACGGCTATCTGGGCGCCTCCGGTCAGTGGTGGCACGACCAGGTGCACCGCGCGCTGGACGCCCCGACCCGTACGCGCTGGCTCACCCACTGCTTCGAGGTGGTCGAGCTGCACGTCCGGCCACCGGCGCAGGGGCACGGCCTGGGCACCGGTCAGCTGCGCGCCCTGCTCGGCATGGCGGAGGGCGACACCACGCTGCTGTCCACCCCGGAGGCTGACGAGCAGACCTCGCGGGCCTGGCGGCTGTACCGACGGTTCGGCTTCGTCGACGTGCTGCGCGACTTCCACTTCCCCGGCGACGAGCGGCCGTTCGGTGTGCTCGGTCGGGATCTGCCGCTCGACCCGCCGGCGTCATGACCCGACGGATCTCCTGGACACTGCTCGCCGTCCTGGTGCTCGCCCAGATCTGCTACCCGCTCACCACCGGCGACACCCGGGCCGGGCTCACCGTGGCCACCGTCGTCCTCGGCTGGCTGCTCTCGGTCGGCCACGCGCTGCTCAGCCGGGGCCCACGGGTGGCGGCGGCGCTGGTCGCGGTGGCCACCGGCGGCGGGTTCGCGATCGAGGCGATCGGGGTGGCCACCGGCGTGCCGTTCGGCAGCTACGACTACTCCGGGGAGCTGGGCCCCAAGCTGGCCGGGGTGCCACTGATCATTCCGCTGGCCTGGACCTGGATGGCCTGGCCGGCGTGGCTGGCAGCGGTCCGACTGACCGGCGGCAACGCCGCGACGGCCGACGGCGGCGCACTGACCGCCGGCGGCAGCGGGTCGACGGTGGGGCGGTGGGTGGGGCGGATCGCGCTGGCCACTGTGGGGCTGGCCGCCTGGGACCTCTTCCTGGACCCGCAGATGGTGGCCGAGGGCTACTGGGTGTGGCGCGACGCCACCCCGGCGTTGCCCGGCCTGGCCGGCATCCCGGTCAGCAACTACCTGGGCTGGCTGCTCTTCGCGGTGCTGATGATGAGCGCGCTGCGCCCACTGGCCGGGCCGGCCGCCGCGCACACCGATCGGCGGGACCACCCGATGGTCGCGCTGTACCTGTGGACGTACTTCTCCAGCATCCTGGCCCACGCGGTCTTCCTCGACCTGCCCGCCTCGGCGCTGTGGGGCGCCGCCGGCATGGCGGTGACCGCCGTGCCGCTCACGGTGACCTTCCTACGTGCCCACCGGGGCGGTGACCCCGGTCGGGAGGCCCACCAGCCCCACCGCCCCGGCGTCGACGCGACCCGATGACCGTCCTGCTCGCCCTGCTGATCGCCGTCGCCGCGTTGACCGGACACACCTGGCTCAACGCCGCCCGGTGGCTGCGCCGGCCCACCGACCGGCCGGACGCCGTCGACGAGCCGGTGGCCGTGCTGCTGCCGCTGCGCGACGAGGCCACCCGGGTCACACCCTGCCTGCGCGCCCTGCTCGCCCAACGCGGCGTACCCGGGCTGCGCATCGTGGTCCTCGACGACGGGTCCACCGATGGCACCGCCGACGTGGTCCGCGCGGTGGTCGGCGACGACCCCCGGGTCACGCTGCTCAGCGGCGTCGCCCCGCCGCCGGGCTGGCTGGGCAAGCCGCACGCCTGCTGGCAGCTGGCCACCCGGGCCGACCCGGACGCCACCGCGCTGGTCTTCGTCGACGCCGACGTGGTGCTCGCCCCGCACGCCGTGGCCGCGGCCGTCACCGAGTTGCGCGCCGCCCGGGTGACGTTGCTGTCGCCGTACCCCCGGATCGTGGTGGCGACGGCGGCCGACCGGTTGGTGCAGCCGCTGTTGCAGTGGCTCTGGCTCACC
>NZ_JAGPXZ010000667.1:0-3445 GCF_018070305.1 Micromonospora sp. M51
GTGCCGGCCGAGGCGGTGGCGGGTCTGTTCGAACCGTTCCGCCGGCTCGCCCGGGACCGGACCTCGCAGGGCGGCGGGGCCGGTCTGGGCCTGGCCATCGCCCGCTCGATCACCCAGGCGCACGACGGCATCATCGCGGCCCGGCCCGCCGAACACGGCGGCCTGCGGGTCGACGTTCAGCTACCCGCAGTGACCTGACACTTCCACCCACCGTCCCGGGGTCCACGTACTGCTGGATCCCGCCCGTGGTGTGCCCGAAAAAGGAGAGACGATGTCACGCACCGTTGGCCAGACCCGGGCCGATGTCGAGGAGGCCAGCAGCTGGCTGGCCGGCCGCGTGGTCCGCACACCAGTGCTGCGGTCCCCGGTGATCGACGAACTCGCCGGGGCCCGGGTCCTGCTCAAGGCGGAGAACCTTCAGCACGGCGGCTCGTACAAGATGCGCGGCGCACTGCGCGCTGTCGGTCGCCTCGCCGCGGCCGGGCACACCGGGGTGATCGCGCAGAGCACCGGCAACCACGCGGTGGCGGTGGCGTTGGCGGCCCGACAGCACGGCCTCGCGGCGACAGTGGTGCTGCCGGTCGACGCGGCACCGACGAAGGTCGAGCGGGCCCGCGCGGCGGGGGCGCGGGTGGTGTTCGCCGGCACCGCCGTCGAGGAGCGGGTGGCGGTGGCCAACGGGCTCAGCGACGACAGCGGTCACCCCGTCGTCGACGCGTACGACCACCCGGACGTGATCGCCGGGCAGGGCACGGCGAGCCTGGAACTGATCGAGGACGCCGAGCGCGCGGGGACACCGTTGGACGCGCTCGTCGTACCGGTCGGCGGTGGTGGCGGGGTGGCCGGCGGGTGCCTGGCCGCCGCCGGCACCGGCATCGAGGTGTACGGCGTGGAGCCGGTGGGCTGCGACTCGCTCGCCCGCAGCCTGGCGGCCGGTGTTCGCGTGCCGGTCGCACCGGCGCCCACCATCGCGGACGGGCTGCGGCCGTCCTGCGTGGGTGAGCTGCCGTTCGCCATCGCGCGGGACAGGCTGCGCGGCGTCGTCCGGGTCGACGACGACGAGATCGCGGCGGCGTTCCGGCTGATCCTGACCGACCTCAAGGTGCTCGCCGAGCCGTCCGGCGCGGCGGCCCTGGCCGGCGCCCTCCGCCTTGCGCCGGTGACGGACCGGCAGCGGACGGTCGGTGTGGTGCTGACCGGCGGGAACGTGGAGGCGGCGTTGGTGGCCCGGTTGATGGCACCCCGGTCCGCCGACCTGACCGGGGAAGGGGCGGCGGCGTGAGCGCGCCAGTTCGGATCGGCATCCTGTTCGGTGGGCCGTCGGCGGAGCACGAGGTGTCGTGTGCGTCCGCGCTCGGGGTGGCCCGGGCGCTTGCCGGTGGCGGCTACCGCACTGTCGCCATCGGTGTCACCCGCGGCGGCGGTTTTCGGCTGATGCCCGACGCGCTGCTGGCCGAGTTGCGCGACCGGCCGGCCGGTGAGCGGGCCATCGACGACCAGTTGGTGGTGAGCGGGCCGGCCGTCGTGTTGCGGGCCGGTCCGCGTCCGGGCGTCGTGCAGGTGACCGCCGGTAACGCCCCCGGCGCTGTGCACGCCGAGCTGGACGTGCTCTTCCCGGTGCTGCACGGCCCGTACGGGGAGGACGGTGTGGTGCAGGGGCTGCTGGAGTCGCTGAACGTGCCGTACGTGGGCTGCGGCATCCTCGCCTCGGCGGTGGGCATGAACAAGGTGGCGATGAAGCGGGCGCTGCGCGCCGAGGGCATCCCCGTCACCCCGTACGTGGCGTTCGACGCGCACACCTACCGGACGGTCGACGACCCGGAGAAGCTGGTGACCGGGCTGAGCCGGCCGCTCTTCGTCAAGCCGGTCAGCATGGGCTCGTCCATCGGCATCTCCCGGGTCGGCGAGGGTGACGACCTGGCCGCCGCCGTGGGGGAGGCGCTCCGCCACGACCAGCTCGTCATGGTCGAGCAGGGTGTCGCCGGCCGGGAGTTGGAGTGCGCGGTGCTCGGTGGCTGGCGCCCCGAGGCGTCGGCGGTCGGCGAGGTGCGGGTCAGCGGCGGCTGGTTCGACTACCAGCAGAAGTACTTCGGCGACGACGACCCGATGATCGTCCCCGCCGTGCTGCCGGACGAGGTGACCGCGCGGGTCCGTGAGCTGTCGCTGCGCGCGTTCGCCGCGATCGGCGGTTGGGGTCTGGCCCGGGTCGACTTCTTCTACGTCGAGACGACCGGCGAGTTGTACGTCAACGAGCTGAACACGATGCCCGGCTTCACCGCGCACTCGATGTACCCGAAGGTGTGGGCCGCCGTCGGGGTCTCCTACCGGGAGGTGGTGGACCGTCTCGTCGAGTTGGCCCGGGTCCGGCACGCGGAACGGTCGGCGAGCACGGTGGGGAGCCTCGGATGATCCTGCTCTCCGATCCCCGGGTGGCGGCAGTGCCCAGCGCCGACGACGGCGACGAGTTCGTGGACCTGCGGGAGGTGCCGGAGCTGCGGCTCGACGGCCGGGCGGCCGACCCCGCCGGGGCGTACGCCCGGCTGCGCGCCGGTGTGGTGGACCGCCTGCTCGCCGCGCAGCGTGCCCTGCCCGGTGGGCTGCGCCTGCTGGTGGTCGAGGGCTACCGGCCGTACCGGGCGCAGCTGGCCATCTTCACCGGCTACCGGGACGAGCTGCGCCGACGACACCCGGACTGGTCACCCGAGCGGCTGCACCGGGAGACGACGAAGTTCGTCTCACCGGTCGAGGTGGCCCCGCACAGCACCGGCGGCGCGGTGGACCTGACGCTCTGCACCGACGACGGGGTGGAGGTGGATCTGGGCACTGCCATCGACGCCACCCCGGAGGACAGCGCCGACGCCTGCTTCACCGACGCCCCGGCGATCGTCGGCACCGCCCGTCGGCACCGGCAGATCATGGTGGACGCGCTGGGCGGCGCGGGGATGGTGAACTACCCGACGGAGTGGTGGCACTGGTCGTACGGCGACCGTTACTGGGCGCTGATCACCGGCGCGCCGTGTACCCGGTACGGGCCGGTTGACCTGGCCGCCGCGCGATCGATACCGGTGCCGGCTGAACGGTAGGGCGCTGCGGCCCGTACCAGGTGGGTGAAGACACCACCGAGGACGGGAGTGACGGCGATGAGGGTGCAGCGCAGGCACGTGCTGGCGGCGAGCGTGGCGGTGCTCGCCGCGGCGGGTGTGGCGGTGGGGACCAGCTTCGGGTTCGCCGACACGGCCCCGGCCCGGTCGTCGGTCTGCTCCGGCTCGGTCACCTTCTCGGCGGAGGGCGGGGCGCCGGCGGCGACCAGCGACCGGTTCCCGGTGGGTACCCGGCTGCGGGTGACGAACCTGGACAACAACCGGGCGGCCACGGTGACGGTGACCGGCCCGTCGGGCAGTTGCGTGCTGCTCAACGCGGCGGCGATGGATCAGATCCGCGAGCC
>NZ_JAGPXZ010000668.1:0-3444 GCF_018070305.1 Micromonospora sp. M51
GGACGCGGAGTGCCACCAGATCATCACGTCCGCGTCGGCGCGCAGCCCGGAGACGTCGTACACGCCCCGGACCACCACGTCCTTGCCGGCCAACTCCTCGAAGAGGGACTCGACCTCGCCGGTGACGTTGTCCCGCAGCGACGGCAGCGGGGCGCTGGCCCGGAACACGGACCACATGGTGTAGCGGATGCTGTCGTTCAGCTCCCGCAACCGGGCCGCGTTGGTCTGCTCGGTCATCTCGCCGATCCTCCCAGTGCTGTGATGATCTCCTCGGCCGCCGTCTCGCCGGAGCGGACGCAGACCGGGATACCGACGCCGTCGTAGCCGGCGCCGGCGAGGGCCACTGTGGGGTGCGCGGCCCGCAACGCCGTCCGCGCGGCGGCGAGCCGGTCGGCGTGCCCCGGCGCGTACTGCGGCAGGGCCCCGCCCCACCGCTGCACGTGCCCGTCGACCGGGGCGGGTAGCGGGGTGCCGAGCACCGCCGACAGCTCGCGGTGCACGGTGGCCGCCAGGTCCGCGTCCGGGCGCTGAAGCTGCGACTCCTCGCCGTACCGGCCCACCGAGGCGCGCACCACCGCCAACCCGTCCGGCCGGCGCAGGTGCCCCCACTTGGTGGTGAAGAACGTCGCCGCCTTGATCAGCAACCCCTCGGTGCTCGGCACCAGGAAGCCGGACAGCTCGGGCAGGCGCGGCTGCGGCAACGCCATGGTGACCAGCGCGACGCTCGCGTAGTCCAACGCGCCGACGCCCGCCGCCACCGCCGGCGCCGCGCCGGCGAGCAGCCGGGCGGCCGGTCGCGCCGGCACCGCCAGCACCACGGCGTCCACGTCCACCAGCTCCGGGTCCCGGGTCGGGCCGACGGTGAGCCGCCAACCGGTGCCGGTCGCTGTCAGTTCACGCACTGCGGCGTCGCGCCGTACCGTCGCGCCGCTGGCCGTCACCGCTGCCTCGACCAGGGTGCTCAGCCCGCCGACCAGGGTGCCGAAGACCGGGGCGCCGGGCACCCGCGGCGCGGCGGCCTGCGCGGCCCGGACCGCGCCGACCAGGGTGTGCTCCACCCGGGCCGTCCGGGCCAGCGCCGGCATCGTGGTGACCAGGGACAGATCGTCGGCGCGGCCCGCGTACACGCCGCCCAGCATCGGGTCGACCAGCCGATCGACCACCTCGTCCCCGAAGCGGGACCGGACCAGCGCACCGACCGAGACGTCCTCGTCCGGCCCGACCAGCGGCCGGCCACCGTCGGTGTCGGCGTCCGCGGCCGGGCGGGCGACGGTGGCCACCCGATCCAGATCCCCGGGTACGCCCACCAGGGTGCCGCCCGGGATGGGGCGCAGCCCTCCGTCGACGACCAGCGCGGCCTGCCCCACCGTGGGGTGCACGATCCTCTCGGCCAGCCCGAGCCGGCGGGCCAACGCCACCGCCGCGCTCTCGGCGCCCGTCGGGTCGCGCATCAGGAACGACTCCGCGCCGAACTCCACCGGCTGACCGGCCAGTTCCCCGGTACGCAGCTTGCCGCCCAGCGCGCCGGACTGCTCGTACACGGTGATCTCGGTGCCGGCCGGTGCGCGGTCGCGCAAGCGGACCGCGGCGGCCAGCCCGGCGATCCCGCCGCCGACCACCGCCACCCGCCAGGGCTGCCGCGTCACGTTTCTCAGCCCTGGTCGGCTCGGCGGCTGGACAGTTCGTGCACCAGCGCGACCACCCGGGTCAGCACCTCCGGATCGGTCTCCGGCAGCACCCCGTGGCCGAGGTTGAACACGTGCCCGGGGGCCGCCCGGCCCTGCTCCAGGATGCGGCGCACCTCGGCCTCCACGACCGGCCACGGCGCGAGCAGCACGCACGGGTCCAGGTTGCCCTGCACCGCCTTGTCCGGGCCGATGCGGCCGGTGGCCACGTCCAGCGGCGTCCGCCAGTCGACGCCGACCACGTCCGCGCCGGCCTCGCCCATCGCGCCGAGCAGCTCGGCGGTGCCCACCCCGAAGTGGATCCGCGGCACCCCGGCGGACGCCAACCCGCTCAGCACGGCTGTCGAGTGCGGCAACACGAAACGGCGGTAGTCGGCCTCGGAGAGCGCGCCGGCCCACGAGTCGAACAGCTGCACGGCGGACACCCCGGCCTCGATCTGCACCCGCAGGAACGCCAGCGTCACCTCGGCCAGCCGGGCGCAGAGCGCGTGCCACAGCTCGGGGTCGCCGTACATCAGGGCCTTGGTCTTCGCGTGGGTGCGCGACGGCCCGCCCTCGACCAGGTAGCTGGCCAGCGTGAACGGCGCGCCGGCGAACCCGATCAGCGGGGTGTCGCCCAGCTCGACCACCAACTGCCGAACGGCCTCGTCCACGTACGGGACGTCGTCGCGGGTGATCGGGCGGATCCGCTCCACGTCGGCGGCGGTGCGGATCGGCTCGGCGACGACCGGGCCGGTGCCCGGCACGATGTCCAGGTCGATCCCGGCCGCGGCGACGGGCACCACGATGTCGCTGAACAGGATGGCCGCGTCCACCCCGTGCCGGCGCACCGGCTGGAGGGTGATCTCGGTGACCAGCTCCGGCCGGCGGCAGGACTCCAGCATCGGCACGCTCGCCCGGATCTCCCGGTACTCCGGCAGGGAGCGGCCGGCCTGGCGCATGAACCAGACGGGCGTGTGCGGGCCGGGGCGGCGACGACAGGCCCGGATGAAGGGCGAGTCGGCTGGTCCGCCGGGGCGTGGGTCTCCGTCTCGGGCGACAGTGCCCGTGGTGTCCGTGCTCATCGCCGCACTCGTGCCACGCCCACCAGCCCCAACCGGGTGGGGGTGAGAGGAAGGGCACCGTTCCTTACCCCCGAACCGGCGTGGGGGCCCCTCGGTGAGCGTCGGCGCGCCGTCGAAGCGGCGGGCGGACGTCGGCATAGGCTGCCACCATGGCCCCCCCGATCGCGCTCCCGGAGACGTTCGCCCGCGCGGTCGCCGGGCTGCGGTCGGCCGCCCCCCGGCCGGAGATCACCCTGGAGGAGGTCGGCGCTCCCCAGCGGCTGGCCCCGTACGCGTTCGCGCTCTCCGCGACGGTGCTGCGCGACGACGACGAGGTGGCGACCGGTCGGCTGATCCTGCTGCACAACCCGGCCGGGCACGAGGCGTGGCAGGGCACCCTGCGGCTGGTCACCTACGTGACCGCCGAGTTGGAGGTCGACCTGGCCGCCGACCCGCTGCTGCCCGGGGTCGGCTGGACGTGGCTGACCGACGCGTTGGACGCCCAGGACGCCGGCCACCGCGCGATCGGCGGGACGGTGACGCAGACCATGTCGACCCGGTTCGGCGATCTTGCCGGGCCACCGACCATCGGTGACATCGAGATCCGCGCGTCCTGGACGCCGGTCGACGACGACCTGACCCCGCATCTGCTCGGCTGGTGCGCGCTGCTCGCCTCCACCGCCGGCCTCCCCCCGCCCGGTGTCACCGCCCTCTCC
>NZ_JAGPXZ010000669.1:0-3442 GCF_018070305.1 Micromonospora sp. M51
TGACGGCGAGCATCCGCAGCAGAGTGGTCTTGCCGGCGCCGTTGAGGCCGACCACGCCGATCCGGTCGGCGTCGTCCAGGCCGAGCGAGACGTCCGTGAGCAGCCGCCCGGCGGCGCCGTACCCCTTGGACACCCGGTCCAGATTGACGATGTTCGCCACGTTCCACCCTTCAATGTCAAGACGTCCCGGTGCCGGCGGGCACCTGGACGCCTCTCCCCAGGGTACGCGGACGCCCCGAAGGCCCGCGCCGCGTGCCAGCCGCTCGCGGGACGCGTGGTCAGCTGATCCGGGCGCCGGCGACCGGACCGTGCGCGACCCGTGCCTGCCGGCAGACGCCAGCGGTGGTCAGCTCGGCGGCGATCCGCTCCGCGCTGGCCGCGTCGGCGGCGAGGAACACGCAGGTCGGGCCGGAGCCGGAGACGATGCCGGTGAGCGCACCGGCCGCCTCGCCGGCCTTGAGGGTGTCGGCCAGCGTCGGGCGCATGGCCAGTGCGGCGTCCTGCAGGTCGTTGCCGAGCGTCCGGGCGAGCACCCGTGGGTCCCTCTGACGCAACGCGCCCAGCAGGGCGTCGGTGCTGCCCAGCGGGGCCCCGGCGGCACCGGAGTCGCGCAGCCGGTCCAGTTCCCGGTACGCGGCCGGGGTGGACAGGCCGCCGTCGGCGATCGCCACCACCCAGTGCCACGTGGTGGGGCGGACCAGCACCGGGCTGACCGCCTCGCCCCGGCCGGTGCCCAGCGCGGTGCCGCCGTAGATCAGGAACGGCACGTCGGAGCCGAGGTCGGCGGCGATGCCGGCCAGCTCGTCGCGGGACAGCCCGGTGCCCCAGAGCGCGTCGCAGGCCACCAGCGCGGCGGCCGCGTCGGCGCTGCCACCGGCCAGGCCACCGGCGAGCGGGATCTGCTTGCGCAGGTGCAGGCGGGCGTGCGGCAGCACACCCGCGTACCCGGCGAGGGCGTGCGCGGCACGGATGATCAGGTTGGTGTCGTCCAGGGCCAGCTCGCCGGTGCCCTCGCCCTCCATGGTCAACGCCAACGTGTCGCCGCGCCGGGCGGTCAGCTCGTCGTAGATGGAGATGGCGTGGTAGACCGTGTTCAGCTCGTGGTAGCCGTCCCGGCGCAGCGGGCCCACCCCGAGGTGCAGGTTGACCTTCGCGGGCACCCGCACCCGCACCGGGCCGGCGGCCCCACGTCGCTCGTCCTCGTCGTCCGGTCGCCAGGCCTCGGTCACGGGGTGATGTCCCGCAGGTGCAGGCGGATGTCGAACGGCTTGGCCACGATCAGCTCCTCGGCGGAGTCGGCGGCCAGCTCGTACCGGCCGCCGACCAGTTCGTACGCGTACACGTGCAGCGGGTCCTGCTCGATCCGCCAGTAGTGCGGGATGCCGGCGTCCGCGTAGTCGGCCGGCTTCTCCAGCCGGTCCCGACGACGGGTCCCGGGCGAGACGACTTCGACGGCGAGCACAACTTGATCAGCCTCGAAGTAGTGGTGGTCGGCCGCCACCGGACGCCGCAGCAGGACGACGTCGGGTTCGAGAGTGTTCCGATAGTTGATCGCCACCCCGACGGCGGTGGCCGGCGTCAACTCGGCCGGAGCGTGCTGCCGCAGCCACATCCACAACAGGTTGCCGATGTTCTGCTGGCCAAAGGTCGGGGAAGGGAGCACGACGAGGACGCCGTCACGTAGCTCGACGCGGGGGGCGTCGTCGGGCAGGGCCAGCACGTCCTCGATGGTGTGGTTGGCCAGCCGCTGCCGGACGGGATCCGGACTCCACATCCCGTGGGCGGTGGGCGCGATCGGCTGCGCGGTCACTCGTACACCTCCTCGGCGGGCACGGCGTCAGCCTACTTCGCGGCCGGCGTACCGACCGGAGCCGACGCGGCGATGGCAGCGAACTGCTCGACGGTCAGCGACTCCCCACGGGCGCCGGGGTCGACGCCGGCCGCGGTGAGCGCCGCGGCGGCCCGGTCCGGGCCACCGGCCCAGCCGGCCAACGCGGCCCGCAGCGTCTTGCGGCGCTGCGCGAACGCCGCGTCCACCACGGCGAAGACCCGCTCCCGGGGTACGTCGGCGCGGGGCGGCTGGTGACAGGTGAAAGCGACCAGGCCGGAGTCGACGTTGGGCACCGGCCAGAACACGTTCGGCGGCACCTTGCCGGCACCGCGGGCCTGGGCGTACCAGGCGAGCTTCACCGACGGAATGCCGTACACCTTGGAGCCGGGACCGGCGACGAGCCGGTCGGCGACCTCCTTCTGCACCATCACCAGGCCGTGCCGCAGGGTGGGCAGCACGGCGAGCAGGTGCAGCACCACGGGCACCGCGACGTTGTAGGGCAGGTTCGCCACCAACGCGGTCGGCGGCGGGTCGGCCAGCTCGGCGGCGGTGATGCGCAGCGCGTCCGCGCGGTGCACGGTGAGCCGGGCGGCATCGGCCCCGGCGTGCCGCGCGACGGTCTCCGGCAGCGCCCCGGCGAGCACCGGGTCGATCTCCACGGCGTGCACGTGCCCGGCGATCGGCAGCAGCCCCAGGGTCAGCGAGCCGAGCCCGGGCCCCACCTCCAGTGCCACGTCGTCGGGGGTCAGGCCGGCGGCGGTGACGATCCGACGCACCGTGTTCGGGTCGTGCACGAAGTTCTGGCCGAGCTTCTTGGTGGGCGCGACGCCCAGCCGGGCGGCGAGTTCCCGGATCTCCGCCGGGCCGAGGAGACCGGTCATGGCTGGCAGCGTAGCGACGGGGTCGGTGCCGACCGTCGGGCCGGGCTCACCACGGGCCGAAGACCCGGTCGCCGGTGGCGGAGATGGCCGCGCACAGCTCGTCCAGGTCGCTGCCGGTGGTCGCGGCGAGCGCCCGGACGGTGAGCGGAATCAGGTACGACGCGTTCGGCCGGCCGCGGTACGGCATCGGGGTGAGGTACGGCGCGTCGGTCTCCACGAGCATCTGGTCCACCGGGGTGAGCGCGGCGGCCTCGCGCAGCGCCGTCGCGCTGCCGAAGGTGACGGTGCCGGCGAAGCTCAGCAGATAGCCGCGGCGGACACACTCGCGGGCGAAGTCGGCGTCGCCGGAGAAGCAGTGCAGCACCACCCGGTCCGGGGCGCCCTCGTCGTCGAGGATCCGCAGCACGTCGGCGTGCGCGTCCCGGTCGTGGATGACCAACGTCTTGTCGTACCGCTTGGCGATGGCGATGTGCGCCCGGAAACTCTCCTCCTGCGCGACCCGCCCCTCGTCGCCGGTGCGGAAGAAGTCCATTCCGGTCTCGCCGATCCCCCGGACCCGATCGCGGGCGGCGAGTGACTCGATCTCCCGCAACGCCTCGTCGAGGTCACTGAGCCGGGGCGCCTCGTTGGGGTGCAGCGCCACGGTGGCCAGCACGGCGGGATACCGGTCGGCGGTGTCCGCGCCCCACCGGGAGGAGGCGACGTCCACGCCCACCTGGACCAGCCGGTC